>JAQBCT010000070.1:0-3638 GCA_032124855.1 Gammaproteobacteria bacterium | reverse complement strand
GATTTGCGGCGGGGTGAGATCAGGATCCTCTAACGATTCCAGGTAGCCGCGGATGACCGTGAGCGGCGTGCGCAGTTCGTGCGAGACGTTCGCCACGAAATCCTGGCGCATGCTCAGCAGCCGATTCAGTTGGGTTACATCGCGCGCGAGAATCAGTATCTGATTATCGTCGACGTCGATCCGTCGAATTTCGAGTTGCGTCTGGGTGTGGGGCGCTGCAATTTCGATCAGTCTGTCGAGCAGCATGCCATCTACCATCGCCGTCAGCGACGGATTGCGCACCAGCGAGACGAGATTCGAGCCGATATCGCCGCGCGTCAGACCGAGGAGCGATTGGGCCGCGGAGTTGTACATTTCGATCTCGCCACCCGGCTTTATCAGGATTGCACCGTCTGGCAACGCCTCGGTGGCGAGGCGGAACTGCCGCAGCCGATTCAGCGCAGTGTGGGTCCGGCGACGATTGGCACGATACGTGCGGAATACGCGCTCGGCGACCGGCTGCCACGTCGCGTCAGCCAGATCTGGTCGTCGCAGCGGCCGGGTGATCCAGCGGCGGAATCGAATGGTGTCGCGCAGCTGCAGTAGGAACCAGAGCGTCACCGCGATCGCGATAGCGGTGCCCCACGCGCTCGAGATCGCGCCCGCGATGGAAACGAAGATCACCAGCGCGCCCAGCTGCAGCCACTGCGCTGCGCCGAATTTCATCGTGGCGCGGACGCTGCGAATCGATAACCGAGGCCCCGCACCGTTTCGATGCGCGCATCCCAGCAGTAATCCCTGAGCGCGCGCCGCAGACGCAGGATGTGTACATCCACCGTGCGCTCTTCGACGTCGGCGGCACGACCCCAGATGCGATCGAGCAGTTGCGCGCGCGTAAAGGTGCGATCCGGCTGCTGCACCAGCAGCGCGAGGAGTCGGAATTCTGTGGGACCGACGGGCACGGTCTGCCCATCGACACTGACGCTGTGGTTGTTGATGTCGACGGATAGATTCTCAACCTGCACGACGCCCGTGTCGGACCGCGTGCTGCGGCGCTGCAGGGCACGTATGCGGGCGATGAGCTCGCGAGGTGAAAACGGCTTCGTGATGTAGTCGTCTACGCCAGCGTCGAATCCCTTCAGCGTATCGGCTTCCTCGCCGCGAGCGGTCAGCATGATCATCGGCAGATCGGCGAAGAGATCATCGCGACGCAGTTGTCTGGCCAACTCGACACCGCTCGCACCGGGCAACATCCAGTCGATGATCAATACGCCGGGAAGCGGTCCGTCGAGCATGCGCAGTGCCTCCTCGGCGCTGCCCGCCACCCGCGTGGCAAAGCCGGCTCGCTGCAACGCGAATCTCAACATTTCACTGATCTGAGGCTCGTCTTCCACGAGCATGATGGTTTGCGAATTCAAGAGTTAGCCACGTCATGCCAGGTCGGGTGCGTGCAGGATACGAACTCCAACGTGACCGAACCAGTCGCGCACGCCAAGTTGCCAATGGCCCTGTGATAGGCTCTTGATTCGGCTGACAACCTACAACACGCGAGGGAGGGACAATGGGCGAACAAACACAATTGCGCGCAGTGGATGGCTTTGCGTTCGGCACGTATCGAGCCATGCCGGTGGGTAAACCGCGCGGCGGAATCGTCGTGATTCAGGAAATCTTCGGCGTCAACAGCCACATCCGCGAAGTCAGCGATGGCTACGCGGTGGCCGGCTACGCGGTTGTTGCGCCGCAGATCTTCGACCGGGTGGAGCGCAATATTGAACTGGGATATGAGGCCGCAGACATGACGCGCGGCGTCGAGATTGCGCGCGGCAAGATGAAGATGGAACAGACGCTACAGGATTTGCAGGCTGCCGTGGATGATGCGCGCCGCTTTGGCAAGGTGGGTGTGGTGGGGTATTGCTTCGGTGGACTGCTGGCTTGGCTGTCGGCTAGTGACTTATCCGGCGTGGCCGCGTCCTGCGCCTACTACGGTGGCGGCGTCGCAGGTCAGCTCGACCGACGCCCGCGATGTCCAGTGATGATGCATTTCGGTGACAAGGATGCGCATATCCCCCTATCCGATGTCGAAAAGGTTCGCAAGGCACATCCCGACGTGACCGTGCACGTATACGAAGCGGATCATGGATTCAACTGCGATCACAGGGCGAGTTATGACGCTGCCGCAGCGAAGCTGGCGCGCACTCGCACGTTGGAGTTTTTTGCCAGCCACGTGGGTTGACAATGCGCAGGCCTTTGTTGATCCTTCGGCCAGCTGTTGAGGGGGCGGCGTTGTTGCGAACGCCAACGTCGGATGGAGTCGGGGGAGAGGAAAATCGTGCGCTGCGACGTCTCCAATCCCACCAGCGTTACCATCTGCAGACGATTTCGAATAGCTCATCCAAGAAGCTCGACGAGCGTTTGTTAGAGCGTTGGCCGCATGGACCGCGTGATGTTCCGTCGCGCGGCCCAGTTTGCTCACATTGAGCAATCCCTCGATGGACGGAACCCAAATCGTCGCAACCACTATCCCTAGGGACGTTGTATGAAAAACAGAACCACGCATAGGCTTACGGCGGTGCTGCTTGGTGCGGCCATTGCCTTCGTTGGGGGAGCATCAGTCGCCTACGGTGCGACGCTGAACAATATCTTTGGCGTCGCCGAGCAGATGAACAAGCAGGCGCGGCAATCCCAGGCAAAGGTCGATGCACTCGCGGAGCAGACTCGCGATTTGCTCTCCGACTATAAGACCGTGGTCAAAGAGACCGAGGGGTTGCGGGTCTACAACCGCCAGCTCGATAAGCAGATTGCCAATCAGGAAACTGAGATGGGGAATCTGTCGGGCGCAATCGATCGCGTCACTGTCATCGAGCGGCAGATCACGCCGCTGATGCTGCGCATGCTTGACGGACTAGATCAGTTCGTTTCGCTCGACTTGCCGTTTCTGCTTAAGGAGCGCCAGGAGCGCGTTGAAAATCTCCGCGAAATGATCGAGCGCGCAGACGTATCGCCATCGGAAAAGTTCAACCAAATTCTGCGGGCGTATCAGATTGAGAATGAATACGGTCGAACCATGGAGGCGTACACCGATGAGATCACGAGAACTGACGGCAAGGTCATTGCCGACATTCTGAAGGTCGGTCGGATTGCGCTTGTCTATCAGACCAGCGACGGGGAACAGACCGGTTCGTGGAATCAGACGGCAAAAGCGTGGGAGCCGTTGCCCGACAGCTATACGAACTACGTCAAGAACGGCATCCGCATGGCGCGCAAACAACTATCGGTTGACATGCTCACTGTGCCTGTAGCCGGACCGGAGAACGCACAATGACCACTCATGCCATGAAGAATTGGATTGCAGCCGCCGCGCTGCTGGTCGTTGCCGGTTGGATGCCGACGGCCGGTGCGGCCGCGGCGACGGCAGCCGCACCGGCTGAGGCCGCTGAGCCGGCGGCGGACGATCTACAGGTCAATCAGGCCGCGAGCCTCGATGATCTGCTGCGGTTGGTCGAACAGCGTCGCGTGGTTGAGTCGAAGGAGAACGCTGCACGCGAACAGCGCTTCATTAACGACAAGGCGCAGCAGGCGAAGATGCTCGCCAATGCCATCGCCACGGCTCGCCGGCGGGGAACCAAGCTCGCGCTGCTCTTCGTCGATCTCGATCGCTT
>JAQBCT010000069.1:0-29512 GCA_032124855.1 Gammaproteobacteria bacterium | reverse complement strand
GTGCTGCCCATCATGCGGGCACAGGGCGGCGGCGTGATCGTCAACATCTCCTCGATGGCGGCGTGGAGCAGCTATCCCTATGTGGCGTACAAAACCTCCAAAGCAGGCGTCATCGCACTCACCGAGCAGCTTGCCCAGGCCAATGCGCGCCATGGCATCCGTGCGAACGTGATCCTGCCCGGGCTGATGAACACGCCAATGGCCATTGAAGCCCGCGTTGCTGCCGGCACACCGCGTGCCGAAGTGATCGCGCGGCGCGATGCCCAGGTGCCGCTGGGGGGTAAGATGGGCACTGCCTGGGATGTCGCCCACGCGGCGGCATTTCTTGCGTCCGACAAGGCCGGCTTCATCACCGGCATCGCGCTCGCCGTGGATGGTGGCGCCAGCGTCCGGCGCGGTTGATCGATCATTTGAAGTAAAAATCGGAAGCGTAGACCCGTCCCTCCAGAGGTATGTGTAGATGAGCAGTAACGAAGTGCCGGCCGCCGGCGTGGCGCGCGACAGCGACGCGCGGTTCGACGTCATCGTCGTGGGCGCCGGGTTCGCAGGCTTGTACCTGCTGCATCGGTTGCGCGGCATGGGATTGTCGGTGCGCGTCTATGAAGCCGGCGACGATGTGGGCGGCACGTGGTACTGGAACCGTTACCCCGGTGCGCGTTGCGATGCGGAGAGTCTGGCGTATTCGTATTCGTTTTCGAGCGACCTCGAGCAGCAGTGGGCGTGGTCGGAGCGCTATGCCACACAACCGGAAATTCTGCGTTACGCGCAGCACGTCGCGCAGCGTTTCGATCTGCGCCGCGACATCCGCTTCGAACGACGCGTCACGTCGGCGAAGTTCGACGACGCGCGCGGGGAGTGGCGCGTCGAAACAGATTGCGGCGATCGAGTCACAGCACAGTTCTGCATCATGGCGACCGGTTGCCTTTCCGTGCCGCAGGTGCCAGACATTGCCGGTGTCAGCGATTTCGCGGGCAATTTGTACTACGCGAGTCAGTGGCCACACGAGCCTGTCGACTTCTCGGGCCAGCGGGTGGGCGTGATCGGCACCGGTTCGTCGGCCATTCAGGCGATCCCCGTGATCGCGGAACAGGCTGGGCAACTCACCGTATTTCAACGCACGCCCAATTTCAGCGTGCCCGCCGCCAACGCGCCGCTGGATCCCGCATTCGTCGAGGGCTTCAAGCAGCACTATCCCGAGCATCGGCACAATCATCGCCTGGGCATGGGTTCCGGATTCGGGGACCTTGAAGTGGAACCGCATCCCGGTGTTCCCGCCTTCCTGACGTCCCACGGTGTGGCTGACGGCGAACTGCGCGCGCAGCTGGAGAAATACTGGCAGATCGGCGGCGCGCGTTTCATGGGCGTGATCGCCGATACCATCATCAATGAACGCACCAACCAGTTCGTGGCCGATTTCGTGCGCGACAAGATCCGCACCATCGTGCGCAGCCCGGCCACCGCCGAGGCGCTGTGTCCCACCTCGCATCCCATCGGCACCAAGCGCATCTGTGTCGATACGGGTTACTACGCCACGTTCAATCGCGACAACGTTGCGTTGGTGGATTTGAAGAAGAACCCCATCGAACGCATCACTGCCGATGGCGTGCAGACTCACGACGCCTTCTATCCTCTCGACACCCTGGTGTTGGCCACCGGCTTCGACGCGATGACCGGCGCGCTGCTGCGCATGGATATCGAAGGCGCCAACGGCGTGCGCCTGGCCGACCAATGGGCTGCGGGTCCACGCAGCTATCTGGGCCTCTGCGTCGCGGGGTTCCCGAATCTGTTCACCATCACGGGTCCAGGCAGCCCCTCGGTGCTCAGCAATATGCTGGTGTCCATCGAACAGCACGTGGACTGGGTGGTCGCATGTCTCAAACACATGCGCGCGTGCGACTTCTCACGCGTCGAGGCGCAGCCGGTTGCGCAAGATCAATGGGTTGACCATGTTAACGAAGTGGCCAACGCCACGCTGTTTCCGAAGGGCGGCTCCTGGTATCTGGGTGCCAACATTCCCGGCAAGCCGCGCGTATTCATGCCTTATGCAGCGGGCGTGGGTGCCTATCGAGAGGTATGCGATCGGGTCGTGGCTGACGGGTACGAAGGCTTCGCCTTCTCCCAGGAGTCCTAACGGTTCGCCTGTGGGGCGAACTCAGCGACCAACTCGTCACGCAAGGGCCGGTGCAGCTCCATCAGGAATCGCGCCGCCGAATACGGCCACAGCGTGAAGTTGACGTCGTCCTTGTCGGTGTACCAGGCGCTGCAGCCACCGCTGAACACCATCTTCTTCATATCGCGCTGAATGCGTTGATTGAACCGTTGCGTTGCATCCACACTGGGATCGATATGCGCGATGCCTTGTTTATCCATCATCTGCAGACACTGGACCACGTAGTCGGCCTGGGATTCGATCATGATCAGGGCCGACGTATGTCCCGTAGCGCTGTTCGGGCCCAGCAGCAGAAAGAAGTTCGGAAAACCCGGCACCATCACGGAACGGAACGATTCCACGCGGGCAGCGAAGGCTTCGCGCAGACTGCGGCCACCCTGGCCGCGAATGTCCACGTAGTCGGTAATGTCGAATGGTTTGAAGCCGGTGGCTTCGATGATGGTATCCACCGCGTGCAGCTTGCCGGTGCGGTCGCGGATGCCGTCGGCTTCGATATGCGCGATGCCGTCGGTTACCAGATGCACGTTGTCGCGATTGAACGTTTCCAGATAGTCGTCGGCGATGCAGCGCCGCTTGCAGCCAGCGGTGTAGTCCGGCGTCAGTTTGGCGCGCGTGACAGGATCGGAGACAGAACGCGCGAGGAAGTCGTGGGCAGTCTTGGCCAGGCGCGCGTTCATCCAGCTGTCGCGCCGCAGCGACAGAACGCCCATGACGTCGAGCAGCAACCACAGGAAGCTGCGATAGGCACGCATCAGCAGGGGAAAGCGACGAAACAGCGCGCGGCGTGCCTCGGGAATATCGTGTGCCAGTCGCGGGAACACCCACGCCGCCGAGCGCTGAAACACCGTGACGCTGGCCGCATCGGCCGCAATATTCGGCAACACCTGGGCAGCACTTGCGCCGGTGCCGATCATCGCGACATGGCGCCCCTTCAGGTCGTGGTCATGGTCCCACTGTGCGGTGTGAAACTGCGTCCCGCTAAAACTCGCGTTGCCCGTGATGTCTGGCCGGTTCGGACAGTGCAATCCGCCCAGTCCGCTGACGAGCACGTCGGCGACGATTTTCGCGCCATCACGGGTGGTGATGTGCCAGCGACCGTCGATGAACTGTGCGTCGGCGACTTCCGAATTGAAACGCAGATGTGGGGTGAGCCCGTACTTGTCCACGCAGCGTTCGCAATAGGCCCAGATCTCCGCACCCGGCGAAAACGAATGCGTCCACTCCGGATTCAGTTCGAATGAATACGAGTAGAGGTGCGACGGCACGTCGCAGGCGATGCCGGGATAGGTATTTTCGCGCCATGTCCCGCCCACGGCCGAGGCCTTTTCGAGCATCACGAAATCGGTGATACCGCGCTGGCGCAACTTGATGCCCATGCAGATCCCGGACAGCCCTGCGCCGAGAATGGCAACGCGAAACGATTCTGTGGACATCTTCAGACCCTGGTGAACACACGGCGACCGTGCAGGGTAGTCGAATGATGCGAGTCGGTCACCCGGTCACGCCGTGCTGATCGATTCCGGCGGCACCACAGTGGGACCGAAATGCGGCAACGGTCGATCGCGTACATCGCCGCGATGGCGGGCGAGTTCCGCCTGCAGCACTTCAGCGAGTTCGCCCAGAGATGGTGCGGTGCGCGCCACGCCGCACTCGTCTGCCAGCGCGTCGAGGTACGGCGTGCAGTTGATCATCTGCTGGTGAAAGTGACGCTGCTTGACGCCCGCCGCGCGCAGTCCCGCGATGGCGCTGGCGGTGTGCTTGCGCCGCGCTTCGAGCGCAGGCAGCGAAAAGTCGCCACTGACGAGCCGCGCAAACCAGCGCGCCTGCATTTCAAACAGCGGAAACGGTACCACCCGAAAGGGAATGCCGATGAATGCCAGCGTCGGATGCCGCATGTGCAGCAGATCGCGATACAGCGGCTGCACCCAGTTGTCGTCCACAGTGATCAGCGGCTGGGCGAGAAACGGGTAACGATAGTGATAGCCGGTGCAATAGATCAGATCGTCCACGGGATCAGTGACGCCGCCGCCGCGCAGCCGCAGGCAGCCGTCGGCTTGCAGCGCCTCGATGGCCGGCAGGCAACGGGCATTGCCGTTGTCGCGCGATGCATCGGGCAGGGTGTCGAACAGTTCACCGCACCAGTACACACCTGTGGCCACGGCGGCGATCTCGCGACAGATGTCGACGCCCGAGGCGGCCGTGCCCAGCACTGCAATCCGCCGCTTGGCGAAGGGTGAGGGCAGACGATAGTTGTGGCTGTGCAGTTGCCGTCCAGGAAATTTGCTGGCGCCGGCCAGCTCAGGCACGCGCGGTGCAGAGAAGTGGCCGCTGCACACCGCCACGGCGTCGAAGCGGTGCAGTTTCTCGCCGGTGGCGTCGCGTGTACGCAATTGCCACCCGCCGCTGCTGTCCGGTGCGACCGATGTGACTGTTGTTTGAAGATTCATCAGCGCGGCCAGGTGGAAGCGTTCAGCAAAGCGTTCGAGGTAGGTGCGCACCAGCGCATGCCCCGGAAAGCGCGGCCACGCGTCTTCGCCACCACCGTGACTGTCGAAGGAGAAATCGGAAAACGCCATCAGATCGCGCGGTAGGTTGGTGCGCAACGATGCATACAGCGATGAGTGCACCTGCGCGCCGCTTTGGCCCAACGGATCCGCCTCGACTTGCGGCGTGTACACCCAGATGCCGCCGATGCAGTCGGCCTGCTCGAATACGCTGACCTCGTGACCCGCGCGCTGCAGCTCCCTCGCGGTGACGAGACCGGCGGCGCCTGCACCGATCACGGCAACGTACATCGGTCGCTACTGATACAGCGGCGAAGAATCCTTCATGAAACGCAGCATCATGCGTTGCGAGGCGGCCAATCGTCCTTTGGCGTCGTACGCATCGGAATCGAACCAAAGCGACTCCGTCTTCGGACTTTCGCTGACCGCCGCCACGCGCGCGCGGACGTGGTAGGTCTGATCCTGAAAAACCGGCCCGTTGTGCTGCGCCACTTCGATTGCACCGAACAATCCCACGCCGCCCGTATTTCCGATGGCGGCCGTGAGTCCCTTCATCGGCGGCCCCCACAGCAGTTCCACCAGCAGCGACGGCGAACAGATCGCTCCGCCCCATGGCGACGCGCTCGCATACCAGGGCAGCGGATCGCTGATCAGCCCTGCTGTAAGGCGTTCACCGAAACGCCCGGCGTCCACCGCGACATCGTATTCACCCAGCGAATCGCCCACGCGCAGCGGCTTGAGGATGCGCAACGCTGCCGGATCCATGGCCTTCAGATCGCGCGTTTGCAGTGCGGCGTTTCGGTGGTTGTACAGCGAAGCCGTGCCCGCCGACACCTGCATGCCGTCTTCGCGGAACATCGCCACGTTGAGCTGGCGATGCCGCGCATCCGGGGCGTCGCTCACAACGCGCACCCGCTCACCGTCGATGGTTGCATTGATGAAGTAAAGCGACAGCGCACCGCGTTCGAACCATTCGCGTCCGTACGCATCCACCAGCACCGCGGCGAACTGATCCATGTGGATGTTGCCGGCCACGGTGCCGCCGCGAAATCCCAGTTTGGCGGCGGTAGCGTCATCGTGGATGCTGCCCTGGCCTGCATCGGCCGACCAGTTGCGCGCTTGCCAGAGCTTGCCTTGCACTCTCGCGGGTTCAGTCACGGTGTACCTCCGGATCCCACATGTGTTTGCGAAAGACTATCACGGCCACGCGGGCGGTTCGCCAGTGCGAGCCACCCACACGTTGCTCAGATCCCACAGCCGTTGCGCCACAGCCGGGTCGTTGGCTTCGGCGCTGCAGGGTTCGACATGACAGTCCTTCAGATATTTTCCGGCGAGTTCCATCTCGGGTTCGTGCACCACTGCGTACACGCTGGTGGCAGCACCCTGCAGCGGGCTCTTGGTGAAGGGGCTGACCAGCTTCATCAGCATGCCGATGAGCTTCGAATTGCGGCCGATATCGGTAGTCACCAGTGTGCCGGGGTGCAACGAGCAGGCCGTCAGGCCCTGGTCCCCGTAGCGCTGCTGCAGCGACTTCGCCATCAGGATGTTGCACAGTTTTGCCTGACCATAGGCGGTCATCCCGTTGAAGTTGTCCTTCGTCATCGGCAGCGCTGCGAAGTTGAGCTTCGGCGGCGATCCGTGACTCAAACTCGATACCATCACGACGCGCGATGTGCCGGCAGCGAGCAGTCGCGGCATCAGCAGCCGCACGAGCAGGAAGTGGCCGATATGACTCACGCCTACCACGCGCTCGAATTGCTCCTCGGTCTCGGCATAGCTCAGCAATGACAGCCCCGCGTTGCAGATCAGCGCATCGATAGTTTGATCGGGCAGCGCAGCGGCGAAGCGATTGATGCTGGCGAATGAGGCCAGATCCAGTTCCGCGAATTCTGCGTTGCAGTTGGGGTACTGGGTCTGCGCGCGGGCGACTGCAGCTTCGCCGCTGTCGCGATTCCGGCACGCATAAATCACGCGCGCCCCGGCACCGGCCAGCACCCGCGCCGTGGCCTCGCCGATACCGGTGTTCGCACCGGTCACGACGATCGTGCGCGCGGACAGGTCGTGTCCTGCAACGACAGCATCGGCGCCTGTCGAAGATCCAAATGGCTTGTCCGCTGGCATGGTGATCCCTCTGGTCGATGCGTGGCTTGATTGGAATGGCGACTGCAGGGGCCCATTGTGCATGACCTGCAGCGTAATTGAGGCGATCGGGTTGCATTGGCATAGTCTGGCCAATCCTGTCAGGAGTACGAGCCATGAGTGAGACGAGCCAGTCCAGCGCCACGAGAACCATTCAGTCGCCGCTGGGCGAAAAGCTGGGAATGCGCTTTGTGAGCGCGCACAACGGTGTCGCCGAGTACGCGCTGCCGTATGACGTATCCAATACGACAGTTGCCGACGTGGTGCATGGCGGTGCGATCCTGAGCCTCGCCGATGTTGCGGCCACTGCCGCGGTGTGGAGCACCGTCGCCGAACCGGATAAGTACCGCGGTCTGACCATCGATCTGTCGCTGTCATTCGTGACCGCCGCGCGCCGCGTCGATCTGGTGGCGAAGGCGCACGTACTTAAGCGTGGCCGCAGCGTGTGCTACTGCGACGTGCGCGTTGAATCCGATACCGGCGAACTGATTGCGAAGGCTCAGGTCACCTACAAGCTGTCGCGCATGACGCAACCTGCGGACGCGATGACAGCGCTGTTCGAAGGTAAGTCGCGGGCCGAGCAGATGGCGCTGCTGGCGCAACTCGAACGCACGGGGGCGGCGATGTACCGGAGATTCGCGGAGGGGGGCGTGCACACAGATGCACTGTTGGCCAGCGCCGCACGCGAAGAAGCCAATGCCGAAGTACTAGAAGCGCTGGCGAAGGGTGCCGGCGATCCGTAGAAGCCGCTAGGTCCGCCGCAGCCGGCAGTTCATGAACTATGCCAAACTGCCGGCAAAGGGTGGAGGCATGCACTTGAACGAAACAGGCTCTGCGTTTGCAGGCGGCGGCACTGCAATGGTCGGTCGCGCGCGCATGGCGCTGTACGGCCTGTTGAACCTGCCAACCTCCATCGTCGGATTGCCCATCGCGCTGTATATCCCGGCCTTCTATTCCCAGAACCTGGGGCTGTCGCTGGCTGCGGTGGGTACGCTGATTGCGCTGTCGCGCCTCACTGATGTCGTTACTGATCCACTGATCGGCATCGCTTCGGATCGATGGCAGACGCGTTTCGGGCGGCGCAAGCCGTGGATGGTCATGGGCATGCCACTGAAGGTGTTGTCGCTGTGGATGCTGTTCGTCCCCGATAGCGAATTCGCCCGCTGGCTGTGGAGCGCGCTGGGCGGCGATGCGGTAACGAATCTGTATCTGTTCGTGTGGATCAGCTTCCTGTATCTGGGATTCACCTTCGTCGACCTGCCCTATCGCGCGTGGGGGGCGGAGCTGTCTCCCGACTACGATGAACGCTCGCGCGTCACCGGGTGGCGCGAAGCGTTCGGCTACGGCGGCACGCTGCTGTCGCTATTGATTCCGCTGGTGATGGCGGTTGCCTTTGCGCGACCGGGTGCGGCGAATGCATTACTGGGGGTAGCGTGCCTCGTGGTCGTGATGATGCCAATCCTCGCGGCACCCGCATTGATCTGGGTGCGCGAAATACAACTGCCAGGCGGTCCGGCGACGCGTGTGGCGTGGGGCCGCGGCCTGAAGATCGTGTGGCGCAACGGGCCGTACCGGCGCCTGGTGATCTGTCTGTTATTTCTGGTTGCTGCAGTGAGCATGACGGCGTCGCTGTCGTTCTTCTTCGTTGCGAGCGTGATGGGCGAGACATTCGAGCGATACGCGATATTCATTCTCGCCTACTACCTGTCGTCCAGCCTGGCCATCCCGATCTGGTTTGCGATCTCGCGCCGGCTCGGCAAGCACCGCACGGTGGTCGTAGGGATCGTCTGGCTGTCGTTGTGGAGCGCCTTTATTCCGTTGTTGGGACCAGGCGACTATTGGCTGTTTTTCGCCGTCATGATGTTGAAAGGCTCCGCCGTGGGTGCGCTGGTATTCCTGCCGGCATCGATGGCCGCGGACGTGGTGGATCTCGATACATTTCGCACAGGCGAGCAGCGCACCGGCTTGTACTTTTCGTTGTGGGGCATGGTGAACAAGGGTGCGGTGGCGCTGGGCGTCTTTCTGGCCACCAACGGTGTGGTCTGGTTCGGCTTCGATCCCGCCAGTGCCGTCAATACCGACACCGCCAAACTCGCGGTGGCCTGCCTGTACAGCATCATTCCGGCGCTGTTGGCCTGCGTGGCACTGCCGCTGCTGTGGAAGTACCCGCTCACGCGCGCGCGCCAGCAGCGCATGCGTGCGCACATCGAGCGGCGCCGCGCGGGGTTGCTAAAGCGCTCGAGACGCTCAGAATCTCAATCGGTCTAGCACAGGGCGGGCGCGGGGGAAGATCTGATGAGTTACGAAACGCTGTTGTTTGAAGTGCGTGACGGTGTCGCGTGTATCACGTTCAACCGTCCCACGGTCGGCAATGCGCTGTCGCCGCAGATGGCACAGGAGCTGTCCGACGTGGCGATCCGCTGCGACGATGACCCTGCCGTGCGGGCGGTCGTGCTGACGGGCGCCGGCAAATTGTTCTGTGCCGGCGGTGACCTCAGCGCGTTCGCTACAGCCGGCGAGAAGGCCAAGTCGTTGATCAAGGCCATGGCCGGTGAACTGCACATGGCGTTGTCGCGGTTCGCGCGGATGACCGCGCCCGTGATCGCTGCGGTGAACGGCACCGCCGGTGGTGCGGGTTTCAGCCTGGTCATGGCGGCCGATCTGGCGATCAGCGCGCAGAGCGCGAAGTTCACCATGGCGTATACCAACGCGGGGTTGTCGCCGGACGGCAGTTCCACCTTCTATATGCCCCGCAAGATAGGTGATCGGCGCACCCGCGAACTGATGCTTACGAACCGGGTGTTGAGCGCCCAGGAGGCGCACGCGTGGGGCATCGTCAACGAAGTCGTGGCGGATGGTGAAGCGCTTGCCACCGCGATGACGCTGGCGGCGAAACTGGCCAGCGGACCCACTCTCGCCTATGGCGCCGTGAAATCACTGCTGAATGAAACCTTTGAGCACGGCCTGGAAACCCAGATGGAACTGGAGGCGCGCGCCATAGCCGATCTGGTGGCGAGTGCCGACGGACAGGAAGGCATCAAGGCGTTCCTCGAAAAGCGCAAGCCGAAATTCTCTGGAGCGTAGCGCGACGCAGATGAAGCATCCCGCCTCTCAGAAAGCGACGAAACCGAACGGACCCAACGACGCGCCGATGGCGCGTAATCCACATGGCCTGTACGACTGAATTCATTTACCGGAGACCGAATCATGAAATCACCCATCTGCGACCTGCTTGGCATCGAATTTCCACTCGTCGCATTCACGCACTGCCGTGACGTGGTGGTGGAGGTCTCGAAGGCCGGCGGCATGGGCGTGCTGGGGGCCGCGGGCTACAACGCCGAAACGCTCGAGATCGAACTGCGCTGGATTGACGAGCATATCGGCGGCAAACCGTACGGCGTGGATCTCATTGCGCCCACCAGCATGGCGATCACGGACGACGACACACCGGAGAGTACGCTGGCGCGGGTGCCGGATGAGCACCGCGACTTCGCGCGCAACATCCTGGCGCAGCATCAGATCGACACCACGGACGTCTATCAGAATCAACGATCCGGCGGCGGCGGATTTCTCACCAGCAAGCGCGCCACGAACATCATCGACGTGGCGTTCGCGCATCCCATCAAGCTGATTGCCAACGCGCTGGGCGTGCCGCCGCGTTACATGCTGGACATGGGCAAGGCGCGCGGTGTTGCGGTGGCTGCACTCGTGGGTGCGAAAGAGCACGCCGTGAAGCAGGTGGAGGCGGGCGTGGACATTCTGGTGGTGGCCGGTACAGAAGCCGGTGGCCACTGCGGTGAAGTGAGTACGCTGGTGCTGGTGCCAGAGGTCTGCGAAGCAGTGAAGCAGGGCATCAAGGAGGGCCGCGTCGCTGTGCTCGCGGCCGGCGGCATCGTCACGGGGCGGCAGATGGCGGGTTGTATGGCGATGGGTGCGCACGGTGCGTGGACCGGTTCGATGTGGCTGACCACCACCGAGGCCGAAACCTCGCCCGTGGTGAAGGAGAAATTCCTGCAGGCATCGTCGCGTCAGACGGTGCGGTCGAAATTCAGGACGGGCAAATACTCGCGCCAGCTGCGCTCGCCCTGGACGGATGCCTGGGAATCGGGAGATGCGCCCGAAGCGCTGCCGATGCCCCTGATGTCGCTCGTTAGTGAGCCTGCGCTGGCGAAAGTCACCAAGCTGGCCGAAGGCGGCCACGCCGGTGCACGACAGCTGGCGACGTTCTTCGTGGGCCAGGGCGTTGGGTTGATGAATTCCATCCAGGACACGCGGACTGTGGTACGTGAATTCATGGAGGATTACGCGGCGGCGGTAGAACGCTTGTCAGACACCGTCGCCGACTGATCGCCACGCATAGCCCGAGGAGTGCCCGGATGAAAGTTGTAGAAGCCATCGCTAAAGCGCTGAAAGCGGAAGGCGTCGATATCCTGTTCGCCTATCCGGTGAATCCCCTTATCGAGGCGGCCGCGGCGGAAGATATCCGCACGGTGATCGTCCGCCAGGAACGGGTGGGGCTGCACATGGCGGATGCGTATTCGCGCCTCTCCTCAGGTGACAAGATCGGTGTGTTCTGCATGCAGCACGGCCCCGGTGCTGAAAACGCGTTCGGGGGCGTTGCCCAGGCGTACTCGGAGTCCGTGCCTATTCTGGTGATTCCTGCCGGTTATCCGCGGCGCCTCGCGCATTACTACCCGAACTTCAACTCCACGCTCAACATGCGCCACATCACCAAGTGGGCGGAGCCGCTGACCATGGGCAAGGCGCTGCCGGAAGTGATGCGGCGCGCCTTCTTTCAGCTGCGCAACGGCCGCCCGGGGCCGGTGCTGATCGAGGTCCCCGTGGATGTATTCGGTGAGGACGTGCCGGATAACTGGGCGTACACGCCCAGCTTCAAGGCGCGCAGTGCACCGGATCCGGCAGGGATTGCAGAGGTTGCCGCAGTGCTGGCCGGGGCCAAGGCGCCGGTGATCTATGCGGGACAGGGCGTGCACTACGCCAAGGCGTGGAAGGAACTGAAGGCGCTGGCCGAGGAATGGAATATCCCGGTCACCACCTCCATCGAGGGCAAGAGCGCATTCCCCGAGAACCATCCGCTGTCGTTGGGTTCCGGTGGTCGTGCGAATCCGCGCGCAGTCACCACGTTTCTCAATGACGCCGACGTCATCTTCGGCGTGGGCTGCAGTTTCGCGCTGACCGGTTTCGGCGTGCCAATGCCGCGCGGCAAGACCATCATCCACGCCACACTGGATCCGTTAGATCTGAACAAAGATGTCGCGGCCCAGTACGCGCTGATTGGCGATGCGCAGCTGACACTCACGGCGCTGCGCGCGGCGATGGCGGGCCTGGATCACAAGGAGGCTGCCGCGCGCGCCGATGTGCCCCAGCGCATCGCGTCCATCCGCGAGGTATGGATGGGCGAATGGCGCGACAAGCTCACCGCGAATGCAATGCCGATCAATCCGTACCGGGTCATCGCGGAACTGAACAGGCTGGTGGATAAATCCAAGACCATCATCACGCACGACGCGGGCAGTCCCAGGGATCAGCTCACCCCGTTCTGGGAGGCAATCGAGCCCCTCAGTTATGTCGGTTGGGGCAAGACCACCCAGTTGGGTTACGGTCTGGGGCTCGCCATGGGTGCCAAGCTCGCGCGTCCCGACTGTCTGTGCATCAATGTCTGGGGTGATGCGGCGATCGGCTTCACGGGGATGGATTTCGAAACCGCGGCGCGCGAGCGCATCCCCATCCTGTCGATTCTGTTCAACAACTTCTCCATGGCCATTGAGATTCCGATCATGCCGGTGTCGCAGGAGAAATACGGATCGACCGATATCTCGGGCCACTACGCGAATATGGCGCTTGCGCTGGGCTGTTACGGCGAGCGTGTGGTGGATCCGAATGAAATCGTGACGGCTTTGAAGCGCGGTATCGAAGCCACGCGCAATGGTCAGCCGGTGCTGCTCGAATTCATCACCGCCAAAGAGATCAGCATCTCTAACAAGTAATTCGCCTTACGCCAGGAGGTTGCCATGACCCAAAGCGCACCTGCGCTCGTCAATTCCGTGCTGGGACCCATCGCGCCTGAGCAGTTGGGGTTCACCCTGATGCACGAGCACGTGATGGTCTGTGCGAGCGGGTTGTATGAAAGCTATCCGGATCTGCTGGGGAGTGATCGGCAGGCGCGCGCAATTGCGTGTCTGGCGGGCGCCAAGGCAGCTGGCATCGACAGCATCGTGGACGCCACCACGTTCGACCTCGGCCGCAACCCCGCGCTGCTGGCGGCGGTGTCGAAGGCATCAGGGGTCAACATCATCAACGTCACCGGGTGGTGGCTGGATGTGCCACGCTTCCTGCTCGGAGTGGGGCCCAATCAGATGGCCAGGGAATTCATCCGCGATATCAAGGAAGGCTTTCGCGGCACTGATATCAAAGCGGGCATCCTCAAATGCGCGGCGGATTTCGAGGGCGTGACGCTGCCACTGGAGACCATGGCGCGTGCGGTCGCGCGCGCGCATCTGGAAACCGGCGTGCCGATCATGGTGCATTCATTTCCCACGGGACACGTGGCGCGCCGGCAGATCAAAATCTTCAAAGAGGAAGGCGTGGACCTGACCCGCGTGAAGATCGATCACTCCAACGACACCACCGACACGGAATACCTGAAGTGGATTCTGGATCAAGGTTGTTATCTGGGCCTCGACCGTTACCCGGGCCGCAACGTGAGCCCGCATATGCGCACGGTCACACTGAAGAAGTTGATGGATGACGGGCACACGCAGCGTTTGTGCCCGGCCCACGATTGCATCTGCCTGCACATCCACAACGAACGCCCCGACGGCACCATCCCAGAGGAGCACGATTTCATGAAAGGCAATCCCGATCAGTACCTGTACATGCAGCGGCACGTGATTCCGCAGCTGAAGGAAATGGGTGCAACCGATGCGGATATTCACACGCTGTTCGTCGACAACCCGCGCCGGTTCTTCGGCGGCGCATCCTGAGGACAGGCCATATGGTGCCAGGCACCTTTTGGCATGTTCTGCTGCAAATCACCGAGGCTGACCTATGGATAAATATGAATTGACGCGGCGCTGTCTCGCCGACGTCGAAAAACTCGCCGCTGAAAATGGCCTGGCGTATGACGACTGCCTTGAAGCGCTGCTGGTGGTGGGCATCGAGGCGCTGGCCAAGGCCGTGGGGCGCGATCGCGCCGCGGCCACGTTGCGCTACGAGCTGTCGAGCATCGGCGGCGGAGTCGATACCGCGTTCATCCGCTCGCGCTGAGCGGTGCGCCGCCTGGGGATTGCGCCGACCATCACGGCGGATACAGGTCATCGCGGGGGAAGGATCGCCTGATGGGTTCGGCGCTGCGCTTGCACCTCCGCGCACAACCACGTTGGATATGCGTACCTGGGTTCTGGCTGGAGTCCGTACATGAAATGGTTCTTCGGTGTTCTCGCGGGCGTCGTGTTGATCGCGGTGATCGGCGTCGTTGCCTATCTCGCGTTCAATACCAACGCGCTGGTGAAGACTGCGATTGAGAACAGTGGCAGCGCGACGCTTGGCGTGCCGGTTCGGGTGGGGGGTGTGGACATTTCGATTGTGCAGGGCAGCGGCACCATCACTGCACTGGAGGTAGCCAACCCGCCCGGTTTCGCTGCGGGACCCGCGCTGTCGATCCAATCCGTGCATATCGCGCTCGATGCGACCGCTTCAACCAGCACGGTGATCGTGCTCAAGCAGATCAAGGTGGCGGGTGCGCGGGTGCAGGCGCTGGTCGGTAGCGATGGCCGCACCAACTTCGCAGCGATTCTCGACAAGCTCGACAGCGATGATGCGGATGGTTCTGCGTCGACCGGCGCAAGCATGAAGCTCATCGTCGAACGGTTCGACTTCACCAACGCGCTGGCCACCGCTGTGGTGCCGCTGGTGGACAAGCCGTTGCAACTGTCCATCAAGGACGTGCATGCCACCGACATTGGCAAGCGTGAGGGTGGCTTGTCGCCCGAGGCGCTGGGTCAGGCGCTGTTGCAGCCCATCGTTGCCGCGGTGGTGAAGGCCGTGAAGAAGAGCGGTGCGGCTGCTGCGCAGAAATCCCTTGAAGACAAACTCGATCCCAAACTGAAGGGCGGACTCGACCTGCTGCGGCAGCTGGGCCACCCTGCGAGTTGAATGACGCAACGCTAGACGCGGACGCCGCTCGAAGGCGCGCGGTCTTTCTCGAACTGCACAGCAATCTGCCGCGCGAGGGTCCGGGCGATCGCGACAGCACTGCGCGTGCGCTCGCCATCGCCGGAGCGTTGCCGTTGCGACCCCGCGTGCTGGACATTGCCTGCGGACCCGGCGCACAGACACTGGATCTCGCGGCACTGCTACCGGATGCCACCATCGAAGCTGTCGATTGGGACCCGCGCAGCGTGACTGAAGCGCAACGCCGCATGGCCGTCGCCGCGGTGAATCAGCGCGTCACTGTGTCGCGCGGCGATATGCGCGCGCTTGGATATCCGCCTGCGAGTTTCGATCTGATCTGGTGCGAAGGCGCGGTCTATGTCGTGGGTGTCGAGCGAGCACTTGGACTGTGGCGGCACCTGCTCAAGCCGGCGGGTGTGCTCGCATTCTCGGAGAACGTCTGGCTGCGCGACGATCGACCGCCAGATGTGCGGGCATTCTGGGATTCAGCCTATCCCGCCATGTTGACGGCGCAGGATTGCCGCGCGCTCGTGCGTGCCTGTGGCTATCGCATCCTCGGCGACTTTGCACTGCCGGAGAGCGCGTGGTGGCGCGACTACTATCAGCCCCTGGCAGCGCGCATCGATGCGCTGCGTGTCACCCATCGTGACGAGCCGATTGCGCTCGAGGTATTGGACGGTGCGCGTGAAGAGATCGATCTGTATCGCCGCCACAGCGCGTACTACGGCTATCTGTTCGTTGTGGTCACGCCTGAATCAAGCACCACCGCGACCACTTAGCGCCTTGCGCACCCGCGCCTTCAGCGACGGCAATAATTCTTCGGCAAACCAGGGGTTGCGCTTCAGCCAGATGTTGTTGCGCGGACTCGGGTGAGGCAGCGGTACGATTTGCGGGGCGTGCGCGCGCCAGCCGCGAACGGTGTCGGTGACATTCGCGCGCGATGCGGGTAGATGCCAGGCCAGCGCGTAGCGGCCAATGACCAACGTCAGCTCGACATGCGGCAGTTGATCGAGCAGCGGTTTGCGCCACGCCGGGGCGCATTCAACACGTGGTGGCAGGTCGCCGGACCTGCCGGTGCCCGGATAGCAGAATCCCATGGGCAGCAGGGCGATGCGCGAGGCGTCATAGAAGACATCGCGCGTGATGCCCATCCAGTCGCGCAATCGTTCGCCGCTGGGATCATCGAAGGCAACGCCGCTTGCGTGCACGCGGCGTCCAGGCGCCTGCCCCGCGATGAGAATGGTCGCGCGCGGGTCGATCTGCAGTACAGGTCGCGGGCCCAGTGGCAAATGCGATTCGCAGATCCGGCATTGCCGAACCAGATTCACCAGCGCAATGAATGCGTCGTCGCGGCGCGTCTTCGACATGATCGATGCCAAGCGGCTTCGTGGTACGCGCTGATTCTGACGCAATCCGTGGCCCGCACGGTAACTTCGCTGCCCTTGTCAAACGTTGCCCGCGAATGGATGCTCCATGCAATCCATCAGATGCGGAGCCGCTGTGTTCAAAAGGGTATTGATCAGCAACCGAGGCGAGATCGCGATCCGCATCGCGCGTGCCGCGGCGGGACTGGGTATCGAATCGGTTGCCGTGTACGCGCCGGTGGATGCCGATGCATTGCACACGCGTGCGGCAAACCAGGCGGTGCAGATCGCGTCGCGCGCCGGCGACGGTGTGGCGGCCTATCTCGACATCAAGGCTATTGTCGATGTCGCGACGTCCACGGGATGCGACTGCGTCCATCCAGGTTATGGCTTCCTGGCGGAGGATGCGGCGTTCGCCACCGCTTGCGCCGCAGCGGGTATCGCTTTCATCGGTCCAAAAGCTGATGCCATTGCGCTGTTCGGCGACAAGCTGAAGGCGCGCGCCCTGGCGGTGTCGTTGGGCATTCCGGTTGTTTCTGGCAGCCGCGCGCCGGTAGAGGACGCTGACGAAGCGGTGGCAGTGGCCCGCGACCTTGGCTATCCCGTGATGCTGAAGGCAGCCGCCGGTGGTGGCGGGCGTGGCATGCGCGCAGTGATGCAGCCAGAAGCGCTCGCCGAGGCGCTGGCGCGTTGTCGCAGCGAAGCGGCCGCGGCTTTCGGTAATCCCGCAGTGTTCATCGAGAAACTCGTCGAACGGCCCCGCCATATCGAAGTGCAGATACTCGCCGATGCGGCGGGCCGCGTGGTGCATCTGCACGAACGCGATTGTTCGGTGCAACTGCGCAATCAGAAGGTGATCGAGATAGCACCCGCGCCAGGGCTGGATGAGACGCTGCGCGCGCGCATCCTCAGCGATGCAGTTGCGCTGATGCGCGCCGCCGGATTCGTCAATGCAGGCACCGTTGAATTTCTGGTTGTTCCGGAGACCGGCGCGCACTACTTCATCGAGTGCAATCCACGCATTCAGGTGGAACATACCGTGACGGAGCAGGTGACAGGCGTCGATCTGGTTGATGCGCAATTTCAAATTGCTGCCGGCGCTTCGTTGGCCTCGTTGGGAATGCCAGATCAGGAGGCGGTTGGGCTGCCGCGCGGCTTCGCCGTGCAGGCACGCATCGTTGCGCTCGGCGCTGGCACTATGCTGGCGTACAAGGAAGCGAGCGGCCCGGGCGTGCGTGTGGATGGCTGTGGTTATCTCGGCTACACGCCGCCGCCGCAGTTCGACCCGCTGTTTGTAAAGCTCATCTGCCAATCCAACTCCTCTGGCACGTTCACGTCGGCGGTGGATCGTTGTCTGCGCGCGCTGGATGAATTTCACATCGCGGGATTGCCTACGAATACGGCGCAGCTGCGCGCAATTCTGGGATCGGCAGCGTTTCGTTCGGGCGATGCGCGCACCACGCTGCTCGAGGAACAACCGGCGCTGACGAGCGCGAGAGATAGTCCGCAAGCGCCGGGCGGCGCGCTCAGTTTGCTCGAGGCGCGGGCGGCAACCGTCAGCGGCGCCGGTGCGGATGGTGCACGCCGCGCCAGGCAGCCTGTGCTCGCGCCGCTCGCAGTCGAAGCTGGTCAGCAGGGAGTGTCGTGTCCCGTCACGGGCACGGTGCTGGAAGTGGTGACGAAGCCGGGCAATCGTGTTGCTGCGGGCGAAACGCTGGCCATCGTCACCGCCATGAAGATGGAGACGGCGGTGCTCGCGCCGTGCGATGGCGAAGTGGTGCAGGCCCAGACGCTGTCCGTCGGTGCGGACGTGACAGAAGGACAGATTCTGGCGGTGATTGCGCCGTCCAACGATGCAACTGCGTCGCGCGTCGCGGCAGTGCCGGCAGATCAGAGCTGGGCGAGCGTGCTCGCCCAGGTAAGCACGCTGCAACGCCTCGCGCAGGCGCGCCTGGCACCGCAGTCGCTGGAGCCTGGCGTGGTGCGCCAGCGCGATCGCGGCAAACTCAACTGCCGTGAGCGGCTTGCGCTGCTGTTCGATGCCGATTCGTTTCGTGAAGTGGGCAGCCTGGCTGGATTCGCTTCTTACGATGACGAAGGCGACGTTGCCGATTTCACACCCGCCAACCACGTCGGCGGCTGGGGCCGCATCGACGCCCGTGCCGCGATTGCCTGTGCCGACGATTTCACTTCGCGTGGGGGTCACGCGGACGGGGCGATCGGCGCGAAGAGCGGCTATCTCGATAGACTCTCCATCGAACTGCGTATCCCCTCAATTCGGCTGTTGGATGGTTCGTCCGGCGGTGGGAGTGTCGCGGCGATGGTGCCGCAACAGCACAAGCCTGAGGCGGGCCGTGCCCAGGAGAGCAGCGGCGCAATCACGGCGGGCCGCCCCCGCGTCACCGGTGGTGGTGGCTCGTTTCTGCCGGGGCACCTCGGCAGCGCCATGTATGCGCAACAGTTGTGTACGGTCCCGGTGGTGAACCTGCTGCTTGGCAGCGTCGTGGGCATCGGCGCGGCCAAGGCCGTGCTCGGCCATTTCTCTGTGATGGTGCGCGACATTGCGCAGCTGTTTGTGGCCGGGCCGCCGGTGGTGAGTCATGCGATGGGTTACGACATCACCAAGGAAGACCTGGGCGGTTGGCATATCCACTGTAAGAACGGCTCCGTGGACAATCTCGCCGAGAGTGAGGCGCAGGCAGTGGCCATGACCAAGCGCTTTCTCTCTTATCTGCCTTCCAGCGTGTATGACGCGCCGCCGGTGTTGCCGCCGCGCGCGGACGATCCGCCGGACCGACGCGAAGAGGCGCTGTTCACGCTGGTGCCGCGAAAACGCATCAGCACCTTCGATGTGCGCCGCGCCATTCAGTTGATGGCGGATACCGACTCGTTCTTCGAAATTGGCGCACTGTGGGGCACCGATCAGGTCGCGGGCTTCGTGCGCTTCAATGGCCATCCGCTGGGTGTGATCGCATCGGACAGCCGCCACGTGAACGGCGGGGCGCTGACAGCGGATGGCTGCGACAAGCTAAAGCGCCACCTCGATCTATGTGATCTGTTTCATGTGCCTGTCCTGAATCTGATCGACAACCCGGGTTTCGCCGTGGGTCTCGAACATGAGATCGCCGGCACCATCCGCAAGGGCGGTGAGTGGATGGTGGCATTTGCGCAGGTATCGGTCCCGATCTTCACGGTGCTGATGCGGCGCAGTTTCGGTGTTGCGGGCAACAACTATGCAACGCCCCTGGGCCGCGCGTCGGTGCGTGTGGTGTGGCCCGCCGCCGATGTAGGCGGCATTCCGCCGGAAGGCGGCATCGAAGCCGCCTACAAACGCCAACTCGCCGAGGCAGCGGACCCCGCGGCATTGCGCGCCGAGATCAACGCACGCATCGAATCGGCGCGCGGACCCATCGGCCCGCTGAATCGCTTTCAGATGGAAGAGATGATCGATCCGCGCGATACGCGTCGCTTCGTCTGCGAATGGGTGGAAACCGCCTATCGCATTGTCCGGGCGCCGGCCGGACTCGTGCCGCGCGCATTGCAGTTTCGCCCTTAGCTGTAGACGAGTGCCCCGTCGTCTAAATCGGCGGCGGGGATCTCGTCCTTCTCCTTGTAATAGTCCTGCGTGAATACCCACGGCGCGTGATCGCCCTGCTTGGGCATGAGATGCATGCCGCGCGTCAGATACCCGGGATTGAAGTTGTCCGGGTCTACCCACGGGCGCGTTGGCATGTTGTTGTCGCTCGCTCGCAGCTGTGGCGTGGCGACATGTACATCCTTTTCATCCATATGCTGCAGCAGCCGGCACACGAATTCAGCGATCAGATCGGCGCGCAGCGTCCAGCTGGCACGGAAGTAGCCGAATACCCACGCCATGTTCGGCACGTCGGTGAACATCATGCCGCGATAGCCGATCTTCTCGGCGAAATCCACGGCCTTGCCATCCACCGTGAACGTGATATCGCCCAGCACGCACAGATCGAAGCCGGTGGCGGTGACGATGATGTCGGCCGCCAGTTCCTTGCCGGATTTCAAACGCACACCCTTCGGCGTGAAGCATTCGATGTGATCCGTCACGACGCTCGCCTTGCCCGCGCGGATGCCCTGGAACAGATCGCCATCGGGGATGAAGGCAAGGCGTTGCTGCCAAGGCCGATACTTCGGCGTGAAGTGCGTGTCGATGTCGAAGTCTTCTCCGAGATATTGCTTGGCCATGCCCAGCAATTCGGCTTTCAGCGCATCCGGCTCTTCAAATGAGCGGCGGGTGATTTCCTGCTGATCGTGCAGAATCTTGCGGCGCACGATTTCATGGGTCCATGCGTCGGGAATATCCAGCTCGCGCAGCATATCGGCCACTTCGTTGCGGTTGGGTGCGGCCGCGAAATAGGTGGGCGAGCGTTGCAGCATGGTGACATGTGCGCAGTCGTTGGCGATGGCGGGCACCAGCGTCGCAGCCGTCGCACCCGAGCCGATCACGAGTACGTTTTTGCCTTTGTAATCCAGATCATCGGGCCATGTCTGCGGGTGCACGAGGGTGCCGCGGTAGTTCTCCATGCCCGGCCACTCGGGTGTGTAACCCTCGGCGTGTCGGTAGTAGCCCTGACACATCCACAGGAAGTTGGCTGTGAAGTGGCATACCTCGTCCGTATCCTTGCGCTGTGCCTCGATGGACCAGCATTGCGCCTCGCTCGACCAGCTCGCGCGCGTCACCACGTGCTGATAGCGGATGTGTTCATCGATGCCGTTTTCGTCGATCACCTCGTTCATGTACCTCAGGATCTTGTCGGCCGTGGCGATTGGCGCGCCGACCCAGGGTTTGAACTTGTAGCCGAAGGTGAACAGATCGCTATCCGAACGAATGCCGGGGTAGGTATGGGTCAGCCATGTACCCCCGAAACTCTCCTGGCTCTCCAGGATCACGTAGCGCTTGTCGGGACACTGATCCTGCAGGTGATAGGCGCCCCCCACGCCGGATATGCCGGCGCCCACGATGACGACGTCGAAGTGTTCCGCGGCAGCGGCATTGACGCGAGGTTGTCTCGCAGGTTGTGCGCTCATGGCTCAGCTCTCGGGTGATTACGGTTGCATTGTGATTTCAGCATCAAGCATCGCCTTTCGGCAGTACGCAACATCCCGTATTGTCGCTGCGAATCCGTCACGACGGTGAGCAGGCATGTGGCAGACATTGAAGGCGATGGTGTTGTTCATATTCGCGGCGCTGGTGGCCGGCGCGGTGTGGTTGTACTCAGGCGCCTACGATGCGGGCGCGGATGCACCTCACTGGCCGCTGACCGTCATGGTCGTCGAGATGGCGCGGGAACGTTCAATTGACACGCGCGCGGTATTGATCACTCCGCCCACGGATCTCGCCGATCCCGCGCGGCTGCGGCGCGGCGCAGGCAACTACGATGCGATGTGTGTGGGTTGCCATCTCAAGCCCGGACTGGGGCCAACCGAGCTCAGTCGCGCGCTGTATCCGCCGCCGCCGGATTTCACCGCCGCTGCTGGCGACGAAGACGCCGCTGCTGCGTTCTGGGTGATCAAGCACGGTATCAAGGCATCCGGAATGCCGGCGTGGTCGGTAGCTGGCGTGGACGACGAGACCATCTGGGATATGGTGGCGCTGATCGATAAGTTGGCGACCATGACCGGGCACGACTATCACGAACTGGTTGAATCGAGCGAAGGCCATTCCCACGACGCAAACGCTGCCGACAACGATTCCGATGCGGATGCAGCGGAGCCTGAGGCGCCTCATGAACACGAGCATCACCACGCCGCGCCGCATGACTGAGAGAGGTACCGACCGATGACGCAGACATATCAGCTCTATGGCGGTGACATTTCCTATTTCACAGGCAAGGCGCGTGCCTATCTGCGCTACAAGGCCATCCCGTACGAAGAACATGCGGCCACGCGCGAGGTGTACAAACACATCATCGTGCCGCGCGTCGGCTGGCCCGTGATTCCGGTTGTCGTCACGCCCGACGACGTCACGCTGCAGGACACCAGCGACATCATCGATGCGCTGGAGGCACGCTTTCCCGATGCGCCGGTCTATCCGAGTGGTCCGCGGCAACGCGTGGTCGCATTGCTGCTTGAGGTCTATGGCGATGAGTGGTTGAAGCTGCCCGCGATGCACTACCGCTGGAATCACAACGCGCAGTGGATCATTCGCGAGTTCGGTCGACTGTCGCGTCCGGATCTCGATGAGCAGGGGCAGCGCGAAGTGGGTGAGCGTGCCTGTCGTCCCTTTCGCGGTTCGCTGCCAGCACTGGGTGTCACCGAGGTAACCGCGCCCGTCATCGAAGCCAGCTATGAGGCGCTGCTTGGTGAACTCGACGCGCACTTCGCGGTGCATCCATTTCTGTTCGGTACGCGGCCGTCCATCGGCGACTTCGGCCTGATCGGCCCGCTGTACGCGCACCAGTATCGCGATCCGGCCTCTGGCGAATTGATGAAGCGCCTCGCTCCAAAGGTCGTGGCCTGGGTGCAGCGCATGATGGACCCGCAACCGCGCACGGGTGAATTTCTGGCGGACGATGCGATTCCGGATACGTTGCTGCCCGTGCTGCGACGCTTTGCAAGCGAACACTTGCCGGTGATCCAGTCGACGATTGCCGCACTCGCGGAGTGGATTGACGCTCACCCTGATGAGGCGCTACCGCGTGCGGTCGGGAGCCACCGGTTCACACTGGAGCGGGGCCGCGCACTTGCGGTGACAGGCGAGCGGGCCATTTTTCCGTTCGATCAGTGGATGTTCCAGCGGCCGCTGGATTGTTTTCGCGCCCTGCCCGCGGGCGGACAGGCTGCGGTGCGTGAATTGCTTGCACGGGCTGGCGCTCAGGGTGCCCTCGACATCGAGTTGCGCCATCGCCTCGCGCGACGCAACTTCCAGCTGGTTGTCGAACCGGGTACGCCGCGCTAGATACGCGCCGAATTCAGAAACTTTCAGAACGATTCACTGGCGCCCAAAGACCCGCCCGAGAGGCGAGCGCACCTTCGCATCCGTAGAGGTGGCAATTCCGCCGCCTCCGGAGGAAACGCTCATGAATATCCGCTTGCTTCTAGGTGCATTGGTTGCCGCCTTCGTGCTGATGGGGTCGGCCGGCTCGGCCGCGGCCAACGGTTTTGGCTCTAAATACTGGCAATTCCCGGCGCCGATCCAGGGGCCGTGGCAGGTGACGATTACGCCGGTGAACTGTGACACCGGCGTGGCAGCCACGCCGGTCGGCATATTGCTGCTGATGACGTTCAACGCGGGCGGTACGCTCGCCGAGGCCAATTCGGGGCCCAGATTCGCCGCGGGCCAGCGCAGTGGTGGACTGGGTTACTGGGAACGAACCGGCCGGAAGGCGTACAACGCACACGTGCAGGCATTCATCCAGTTCGACGCGGGCCCCTATGTACGCGGCCAGCAGTCCATCGACCAGACCATCGAGATGCAGGATGCGAACAACTGGACCGGTGCGGGGCCGGTCACGTTCCGCAACGCCGCGGGTGATGCAGTCACCCCCACTGGGTGTGCCACGACCGTTGCCATCCGTATGCCGTAGTGAGTCGGCGTCCGGCGGGGCGGGTGTCACGACACCGGCCCCGCGCGGACGTGGCGCACTTTGCTGCTCACTTCCACTGTGCCAGCAACGTCACTCGTGCTTCGAGGAAACCGCCCGGGCCCGCTTGCGTGCTTCGCGTTGCTTGCGTTCGTCCTCGAGCACAGCGCCGGGGTCGATGTGGCGCGCTGTGTCGGTGATATACGCTGCGCCCCGGGAAAAACTGACGCGATAAGCAGCGCCGCCTGGATCGCGGATGAGGATCTGCTCGTCGACGAGCAGACGGCGGAAGGTGACGTGATCAGTCGCCTGCGCAGTGGCGAATCGCGCCAGCCAGTCTTCCAGTTGCGTGTTGATTTCCGCCTCGCGGTACACCCGTCCGGGCGTGAAGCAGCTGCTCGCCAATGCCAGCAGCACCGCGAGATCTGCCTGTTTGCGCGGCAGAGCATCCATAGGTCCCGCCTTGACCAGGCGCCTGATCACGGCGATTACTTCGTCATCGTTCAACGGCATCGCGTTGCTCCGGTCGCGGGGGTCAGAGACGAGCGGGTATGCTCTCTGACAGCGGCGTCCCGGATCAATCATGAATTTGGCTAAGCGTCTCGGCATCGACTATCCGATCGTCCAGGCCCCCATGGCGGGCGTGCAGGGCAGCGCGCTTGCGATCGCCGTGAGCAATGCGGGTGGGCTCGGCTCGTTACCCTGCGCGATGCTCGGCGCGGAGGCGTTGCGAGCTGAGCTGACGGCGCTTCGCGCCGGCACGACGCGCCCTTTCAACGTCAACTTCTTCTGTCACCCGCTGCCCGCGACGAACGCGGCACGCGAGTCGGCGTGGCGGGCGGCGCTGGCGGGCTATTACGCGCAATTCGGTATCGATCCCAACAGCATCGCGCAGGGGCCTGGCCGTCGCCCATTCGATGCGGCAATCGCCGACGTGGTCAGCGAGTTTGCGCCGCCGGTGGTCAGTTTTCATTTCGGTCTGCCAGCGCCGGAACTGCTAGCGCGCGTGAAAAGATGGGGCGCCACGGTGCTGTCGTCAGCGACTACCGTTGCGGAAGCCCGTTGGCTCGAAGATCACGGCGCTGACATCATCATCGCCCAGGGTGTTGAAGCGGGCGGACACCGGGGGATGTTCCTGTCGAATGAGCTGAGCACGCAGATGGGAACGCTTGCGCTGGTGCCGCAGGTCGTTCGCGCGGTAAAGACGCCCGTGATCGCCGCGGGCGGCATTGCGAATGCGCAGGGCGTGGCTGCAGCGCTGGCGCTTGGCGCCGCCGGCGTGCAGGTGGGTACCGCGTATTTGCTGTGTCCCGAGGCAACCACCAGCACCATCCACCGTCGCGCCCTCGCGAGTGAAGCCGCCCTTCACACGGCGCTGACGAATGTATTCACCGGCCGGCCGGCACGCGGCATCGTCAATCGATTGATACGCGAACGCGGTCCGATGAGTGACGCGACTCCAGACTTTCCATTGGCTGCGGCGGCGCTCGCGCCGCTGCGTGCGCGGGCGGAGGCGGCGGATTGCGACGACTTTACGCCGCTGTGGTGCGGGCAGAACGCCAGCGGCTGCAGGGCGATTCCCGCGGCGGACATCACCCGCGCGCTCGTCGTCGCATCGTGATCGATTTGCGCGACGTGGTGATTTCCGGTGCAACACGGCTGCTCGGCCTGATTGCCGATCCCGTGGCACAGGCGCGCAGTCCCGTGGCGGCGAATGAGTGGCTGGCCCAGCACGGTAGGCTGGGACGGTTCGTTCTGGTTCCGTTACACGTTTGCGCGGCGCACCTGGCCGGGTGCGTGAGCGCGCTGCGTGGCGTCGATAATTTCTTGGGCGCCATCGTGTCGATGCCGCACAAAATCCCCATTGTCGATCTGTTAGATGCGCTGACGCCTGAGGCCGAGCGGGTGGGTGCTGTGAATGTCATCCGCCGCGATCCCGATGGCCGGCTCACCGGCACGTTGCTCGACGGCGAAGGTTTCGTGGCCGGTCTCGCGGCTGCGGGGCACTCGGTGGCGGGCAAGAAATGTGTGCTCGCCGGTGCGGGTGGCGCTGCTGCCGCGGTGGCGTTCGCGCTGGCGCAGCACGGTTGTCAGTCACTGTGGCTGCTGAACAGGACGGCCGCGAAAGCGGCCGCGCTGGCGGTGCGGATACGCCGTCACTACCCGGCGCTGCCGATCGGCGTGGGGATCGCGAGTGAGGCGCAGTTCGATATCGCCATCAATGGCACTTCGCTGGGCATGAACAGCGACGACGTATTGCCGTTCGCGGCGGCACTCATCGAGCGCACGGCGCTGGTGGCTGAGTGCGTGCTCGCCCCGGAAATGACGCAGCTGCTAAGCGTAGCCAAACGGTATGGCTGCGCCATCCACACGGGCGTGCCCATGCTCAGCGCACAACTTCCGATGATGCTCGACTTCATGGGGGTGAATGAATGACAGGCCGAATCACGATACATCCGGTGACGGCGCAGCGATGGGGCGACGTAGAGGCGATCTTCAATGCCAAGGGCTGCTCGGTGGCACGGGGTTGCTGGTGCATGTACTACCGTCGCAGCGGGGCAGCGCCGGCGCTGCGTGCAGGCACATCGCGCGCACAGGCCAATCGTGGTGAGCTGCGCGCGCTGGTGGAGAGAGGTAAGACGCCTGGCCTGATTGCGTATCGGAACAAGATGCCCGTTGGCTGGATTTCGCTTGGACCGCGCGAAGACTACGCGAAGTTGCGGCGTTCGCCGGTGATGAAACCGGTGGACGATGCGCGGGTATGGTCGATCGTCTGTTTCGTTGTGCCCGCCGAATTTCGAGGGGAGGGCGTTGCGCGTGCGTTGCTCGACGGTGCGCTCGCGTATGCAAAGCGACACGGTGCCACCTTGATTGAAGCGTACCCGGTGGATCGACCCGAGCGAGGTCGGGACGACGCCATGTGGTTCGGGGCGATGTCGATGTACGACGCAGCCGGATTCGAGGAAGTGGCGCGGCGTAAACCGTACCGGCCTGTGGTGCGCAATCGCACCCGATGAGTGTGTCGGCGCGGCCTCAGCTGTTTTGCGGTGGCGGCGGTCCGAAGCGGATCTCGGCGACCGGGGTATCGCCGAACAGGGTCGCGTGACGTGCGACGACTGCGCTCCACAGACCGGTGATATCGGGTACACGCAGGCCGAACACGCTCGTCAGAACGTCGACGAGTTCGGCTTCGGATTCGATGAGCCGGCGTGGCACGGCGTTCGTGTGGTGTGTCAGCACGCGGCCAAGCAGCATATGACCGCCGTCCAGCGCCATGCGCTGGCACACGAGGTTTTGACGAAACATCGATTCGGGATCGTCCTGCAGCGCAGCGCACGTGCGCGCCAGCAGCGCCTCGTCTGCGGTGCGATCGAAGACGTCGAACGAGGGCGGCATGCCGTTGGCACGGTTGTGGAAACGCCACTCGCCCGGGGACAGTTCTTCGAAGCGCACCTGACGGCCGTGTTGAGTGAACTGGTCCTGCGTCAGTGGAATCGGCTCGACGATGCCATCGCCCAGGCCGACGTCGGCAATCCACGGGCCATCGAGATTCACCTTCAGCACGAGGTGATTGCCCAGCGCCTCGTCGCCGCGCTCGGCGCGCATCACGCCGCCACACATGCGGGTGACATCGAAACCGATCCCGGTGAGCGCCCAGCCGAGCAGACCGTTCATCTCATAGCACCAGCCGCCGCGGCCGTTCGTAACAATCTTGGTGAAGATCCGTTCGATGTCCTGATCCACCGGCACCTGCTGGATGACGTCCAGATTTTCGTAGGCGATGCCGCAAGCGTGGGCGCGGTGCACGTCGCGCAGCACGTCGAGCGTTGGCGCCGCCGGGCCGTCATAGCCGATGCGATGAAAATAGCTGCTCAGTCTCACGTCGCGAACCCGTCGTAGCTGTTGCCCAGCGTGCATCGTACGATGCGGCGCTGCCTATGGCCTACGCTGAGTAGAAGATGCCAGGACCAACGAACGCCTTTCGTGGCGTCAACATTGCGATTGCCGTCGTGCTGCTGGTGCCGCTGGCCTGGTACGGCAATCCGGCGATTGCCTTGTTCACCGGCATCGCATTGAGCCTGTGGCGCAACGCACCGCTGGGGTTTGCCGGTAACCAGCTGGGGCGACTGGCGCTGCAAAGCGCGATCGTGCTGCTGGGCCTGACGCTGAACATTACGCGCGTGGTCGAGGTGAGCGGCGACAGCCTCTGGATCGTGGTGACCTACGTATTGAGTGTGCTGGGTGTTGGATTGCTGCTGGCGCGGCTGCTGCGGCTGGAGTATCCCAGCGGATTGCTGATGAGCGCAGGTACCGCCATCTGCGGCGGCACGGCCATTGCCACGCTGGCACCCATCGTGAAGGCGCGGGCCGATCAGCTGGGTGTCGCCATTGGCATCGTATTCGTGCTGAACGCGATCGCGCTGTTCAGCTTCCCCGTGATCGGCCACGCGTTGGCCATGACCCAGCAGCAGTTCGGCGTGTGGAGCGCGCTGGCCATCCATGACACGAGCTCGGTGCTGGCGACAGCCGCGGTATACGGGGACGAAGCGCTGCAGGTTGCCACCACCGTCAAGCTGAGCCGGACGCTGTGGCTGATTCCACTGGCGCTGGTTGTCAGTCTGTATTCCAGTCCATCGACGGCGCGGCTGCGCATCCCCACCTTCATCCTCGCCTTCCTGGCGGCGTCTGCGTTCGGCAGCGCAGTGGCCATCCCGGCTGAGGTCGTTCATCTCGTGGGACGGTTCAGCAAGATCCTGCTGGTGGCGGCCCTGTTCTTCATCGGTACCGAAATCAGCTGGGCAACTCTGCGCCTGATGCGCGGGCCTGTGCTGGTGCAGGCCGTGCTGCTGTGGCTGCTGGCCGCGGCGGCGGTGCTGGCTGCGGTACTGGTGCTGTTCTAGTGTCGGTGGTCGGAGTAAAGGGTCGGAGTACTTACTCCGACCCTTTACTCCGACCCCTGTCTGACACTGGGGCATATGCATAGAAAAAAGGGTTCCTTCCCCGAACCGTAGGTGGCGTCGAGAATCGCCCCATGACCATCCGCTCCACGAAGTTCGACCCCCTCAGCCTCACCGCGGTGGCATTCTTCGTCGTCTATCTGGCGGTCAGCCTGATCGCCTGATCCTGCGGGCGGTCCTCCCGGCGCCCATCCAGTCGCATTCCTCTCCCAAAGTTGCGCGCGCTGCTACCCCCGTGGTAACCAGTGCCTTGACTGTTTGACTGGACAAAACAAGGGGAATGGTGATGACAAGCGTAACTGTGTCCGAGGACGTCAAGGCTGAAGCCGCTGCCGTATGGGCTGCACTCAGCGATTTCGGTGGCATCAAGGTGGGTGGCCCCATCACGTCGTTCGCAACCGAGGGGCAGGGTGTAGGCATGGTGCGCACCATCGGCATGGGCGGCGGTACGGTGGTGGAGCGCCTCGACCGTCATGATGCGGCCGCCATGGTATTTGCCTATGCCATCGTCAACGACGACTCACCGTTGCCAGTGGCCGCTTACAGCGCGCAGGTGAAGATCACCAACAAGGGCGACGGCACCTGCCGCGTGGACTGGACCGGCACGTTTCAGCCCAAGGGCGCATCGGAG
>JAQBCT010000068.1:0-13458 GCA_032124855.1 Gammaproteobacteria bacterium | reverse complement strand
CGCTCGATGAAGCCCAGAAAGATCCGCGCATCAGCGTGGTCGTCCTCGACCTCGAGCACCTCACTGGCGTCAGCCCAGCGCACCTCACCGGGCTGGGTGTGGCGCTGACCGCAACGAAGGCCGCCGGGAAGCAAATCGTCGCAGTGGGCGACTACTACACGCAGGGACAGTATTACCTGGCCTCGTTCGCCGATGCCGTCTACATGCATCCCATGGGACAAGTGCTATTGACGGGGTTTGCTTCATATCAGAACTACTACAAGGATCTGCTCGACCGCCTGAAGGTCAACGTGCACGTCTTTCGGGTTGGCGCTTACAAGGCAGCGGTCGAACCCTATACGCGCACCGACATGTCTGTTGAGGCGCGCGAAGCCAATCGCGCGCTCATCGATTCGCTGTGGCAGGACTATCTGGGGCAGGTCGCCGCCAACCGCAAGCTGACCGCCGCTCAACTCGACGACTACGTCGCGCACTACGACAAACTGCTCGAGGCGACTGCTGGAGACATGGCGCGTGTGGCTCTCGAGCACGGCCTGGTCGATGAATTGATATCCCGCGACGCCATGCGTGATCGACTGATTAGCAAGGTCGGCGAAGACGACGGCTCATTCCGCCAGATTGCATACGCTGACTATCTGCGCGCCACCCGTCACCCCGAGCCGCAATCAGACAATGAGGTCGGGATCATCGTCGCCAGCGGCATGATTCTGCCCGGGGAGCAGCCGCGCGGCACGATTGGCGCCGACACGTTGACGCAGATCATCCGCTCAGCGCGCCAGGATGAGCACATCAAGGCCGTTGTTCTGCGCGTCGACTCGCCCGGCGGGGCGGCCCTGTCCTCTGAAGTAATCCGCGAAGAAGTGGAGCTTTTGCAACTCTCGGGTAAGCCTGTGGTGGTGTCGATGGCCGGTGTCGCCGCATCGGGTGGCTACTGGATTTCTGCCACCGCCGATGAGATCTGGGCGGCACCGACCACCGTGACGGGCTCCATCGGAATCTTCGGCATCGTACCCACCTTCGAAGACAGCCTCGCTGCGATCGGAGTCAGTCGCGATGGCGTGGGATCAGCACCACTGGCGGGTGCGTTGGACCCGTTCTCCGGCGTATCCGAACCAATGGGCAGAATTCTTCAGGCAAACGTCGAATCCGGCTACCGACGCTTCCTGGATCTGGTGGCCCGAGGACGGGATATGTTGCCGGAGCAGGTCGATGCGATTGGCCAGGGCCGTGTCTGGACCGGACAGAAGGCGTTCGAACTGGGGCTTGTTGATGGCCTGGGCCAACTCCCCGATGCCGTCAGCGCTGCAGCGCGGCGCGCGGGCCTTGAGGACTATCAGGTTCGCTTCATCGAAAAGCCGCTCTCAGCCCGGGAACGATTGCTCCAGCAGATCGGCGACAGTCTGGGCCTGAACGCCAGCGCGCGCTGGTCGCAATGGGCGCAGGCGCTTGGTCAACTGGCGCGGCTGGACGACCCGCTGCACACCTACACGTTTTGCGAGGCGTGCAGCGTTTCGTATTGAGATAGCGCCGGCGAACTAGAACAGACGAATCCCCGTTCGTGCACGACTGCCGCCGCCCGCACGGGCGACGCGCCGCCGCCGCATGCGCAGATGCAGGTCGCGCCGCTTGGCGCTGAGGTACTGGGCGCGGGTCACGTGCGAGTCCCGAAGCAGCGCGGTTTCGCTACTGCGGAACGCGCAGAAGTCCTTGAAAGCATCGATCTCGTGCTTCAACTCCGTCACGACCAGCTCGATCATGATGGCGTCATCGATATAACCCAACACGGGAATATTGTCCGGAATCATATCTTCCGGATCCGCGAAATAGGCGAGCGCCGACAGCACGTTCTTGCGTTCCGCGGCGGCGAGGTTCCACTCCTTATCGCGCACCATGTCAATCAGCGCTCGCAATCGCTCGATGCGCTGCCGCACAAAACTGGGAATGTCTGCTGCGGAGACTTCGTCGATCATCGACTCCGCCTTGCCAATCACCTCGTCTTCAGGCGCCCGTTTGGCAGTTTCCTGCGCCGCCTTCATCTGCGCGCGGAAATATTTGAGATCCTTTTCTTCGAGATCGAACGTTACCTTCAAAGCCATTGTCGAGTCCCCCTCAATTCGCGCGCCGCCGCGGACTACCAACCATATGCATTGCGCATGATCGCATAGATCTCGTTCTGCTCGATGACTCCGTGCACTGCATCAGAGTGCGGTCCGCGGGCATATACCGCCACGTCTTCGCCGCCGTGCGTCTCGCTGCTCATCGGCACCGCTGCCTCCTGGAGATAGTTGACCGCGGCAGTATCGATCGTTGAAAGATCGACGCGTTCGACTGCGGCCGTGTCGAACTGTTGGGCGAAGTGGGGAAATTGCTTGGTTCCGGCGGCTTGCGAACTCGATTTCACCTGGGCGCCGGGTCCGTTGGCGTATCCCAACGTCGTATACGGTTTGCCTGTGGCGTCGAGCTGCAGGGTCCCGTTGGCGTTGCGCGCCTTATCGAGAATGGGGTTGCCGCGAGCCGCATAGCCGGACATTGAGAGCGTGTGGCTGTGATCGGCGGTCACCACGATCAGCGTATCGGCGGCATTCGTCAGCTGGTCGGCCACGGATACGGCTTCCGCCAGCGCAATGGCGTCGGTCAGCGCTCGATATGCGTTGCCCGCGTGATGACCATGATCGATGCGCCCGCCTTCCACCATCAGGAAGTAGCCAGTCTCGCGCGCGCTGAGAATTTCAATGGCCTTGGCCGTCATTTCGGCAAGCGAGGGTTCGCCGGACGGATCCGTCGCCCGGTCGGCCGAGAACTGCATATGATCGGGTTCGAACAGCCCCAGCACCTGTTGGGCAGGTCCGATCGTCAGCGCGTCGAATTGGGCCTGGTTCCAGACATAAGTGCGTTGCGCGCGACCAGCACGCCACTCATCGATGAGATTGCGGCCATCCGCGCGCAGCCCCTGCTGCGCGGGACGCTCGGGATCGGTGGCGCCGACTGGCATCAGCCACGCACGGCCGCCACCGAGGATCACATCGATTCCATCGCCATGCGAGAACTCCACCAGCTGCCGCGCGATGTCGCGGCAGCCCGACGCCTGGGCTTGCGCAGGCGTGCTGATATCCGCCTCCCAATTGCGGCTGGGCGAATGAGCGTAGGTGGCGGCCGGCGTGGCATGGGTGATCCGGGTGGTGGTCACAATTCCGGTCGCGAGCCCTCGATCCTCGGCCGTTTCCAGCAGGCTCGGCAGCGCGGCAGCCGCCGCACCCCCACACTGCTCGGGTATCACCGCCGGGCCCTCGCCGATGACCGCACCGTGGGTCTTCACCCCGGTCATCATGGCGGTCATCGTGCCGGCGGATTCTGCAACCTGCATGTCGATGGAGTAGGTCTTCGAGAGTGCCGTATAGGGGAATCGTTCGAATGCCAATACGTTGTCTTCTCCCGGGCCACCACGTTGCTGGCCATCGAGAATGCGGGCGGCGGTGACGGTGGCGATGCCCATGCCGTCGCCGATGAAGAGGATGACGTTGCGCGCATGCGGACTTTGCGCCGGCGTAGCGACGGGGTTCGACGGCGTGCAACCGACACAAACCAGACACACGCCCAACAGCATCACTGCGTATCGCAAGGGACTCATCTGCTGGCCTCGCGCATCGTGACAAACTCCTCAGCCGCGGTGGGATGAATACCGATGGTCGCGTCGAACTGCGCCTTGGTTGCACCGACCTTCAGTGCGACCGCCAGACCCTGAATGATCTCGCCAGCATCGGCGCCCACCATATGGACGCCAACCACGCGGTCTGTTGCTGCGTCCACCAACAGTTTCATAAAGGATCGTTCATTGCGCCCTGAAAGCGTGTGTTTCATTGGTCGAAAACTCGACTCGTATACCGTCAATTTCGGAAATCTGGCGCGGGCCGCGGCCTCGGTCAGACCGACTGTGCCGATGTTTGGCTGGCAGAAAACGGCGGTCGGGATGTCCTCATAGTCGAGGCCACGATCGGATCCATTGAACAGATTGCCCGCGACAATCATGCCTTCGGCGATTGCCACGGGCGTTAGTTGCACGCGATCGGTGACATCCCCGATCGCAAGAATATTGGGGATGTTGGTGCGGTATCGATCATCGACCGCGATGGCACCTTCGGCGCTGAGCGTCACGCCAGCAGCCTCGAGGCCAAGCTGCGCAACATTGGGTTTGCGACCCGTGGCGTACAACACCTGATCAGCGTCCATGTACTGTCCGTCGGCCAGCCAGACGCGCCGGCTGCCATCGGCATTGAGTTCGACCCGCTCGACGTCCGCGTTGAATCGTACGTCGAGTTCCTTCGCGCGCAGTTGTTCGGCAACGAATTGACGCACGCCGTCGTCGAAACCGCGCAAAAACAATTCGCCGCGATACAGCAGCGTTGTCGCGGCGCCCAAGCCGTGAAAAATGCCGGCAAATTCAACGGCGATATAGCCACCGCCAACGACGACGAGGCGCTGCGGAAACTGCGGCAGATAAAAGGCCTCGTTCGATGTGATGACGTGTTCGTTACCAGGAAAGGACGGCACGTGCGGCCAGCCGCCGGTGGCGATCAGGATATGCTGCGCCGTGATCGTGCGGGCGCCGACGCGCACGGTGTGACGGTCGATGAGCCGCGCGCTGCCGAGCAGGATTTCCACGCCCGCCTCGTTGAGCAGGTCAGCGTAAATCCCGTTCAAGCGCTCAATCTCGCGCGTCTTGTTGTCGCGTAAGGTGGGCCAGTCGAACTCCGGGCGCGCGCTGCGCCAGCCATAAGCAGCAGCGTCTTCGAAGTCTTCCGAAAAATGCGATCCGTAAACGAACAGTTTCTTCGGTACGCAGCCCACGTTGACGCAGGTTCCCCCCAGATAACGCTCTTCCGCAACCGCCACGGTCGCACCGTATCGGGCCGCCATGCGGCTGGCCCGCACACCGCCGGAGCCGGCACCGATCACGAACAGATCGTAGTCGCGCTTTGTTTGCACGTGCATCCAACATCGGGAAAACGGCGAGCCTAAAGGATCGTCAGCTGATTTCAAAGCGCGGTGCCGGCGGCGGCGAAGCGTCGGTTATCAATCGCTCAAGCGGTGCCGTAAACTGCGGTTTTTTGAGGAAATGCCGATGAATGGTGCCGAAAGTCTGTTGCAGACGCTGGTGGCGTGCGGCGTGGATGTCTGCTTCACCAACCCCGGCACCTCGGAAATGCATTTCGTGGCAGCGCTGGACAAGCAGGATGGCATGCGCAGCGTGCTGGGACTGTTCGAAGGTGTGGTCACCGGTGCGGCAGACGGCTACGCGCGCATGGCTGGCAAACCCGCCTGCACGCTGTTGCATCTGGGACCGGGACTTGCCAACGGTTTGGCGAATTTGCACAACGCGCGCCGCGCGCGCGTTCCAATCGTCAATGTCGTGGGCGATCATGCGACCTACCACCGACACCTCGATGCGCCACTGACCTCGAACATCGCGGGCTTCGCGGAGCCCGTTTCCGGGTGGATTCACGCCAGCGAATCATCCGAGGCGGTCGCGGCGGATGGCGCGACCGCCGTGGCGGCTGCACTGGCGCCACCAGGACAAATCGCGACGCTTATCCTGCCAGCGGACACTGCCTGGGGCCCGGCTACCCGGGCCGCGCAACCGTGGCCACGCGAAGCGGCTGTCGCGCCGGCGGCTGACGCCATCGAATCTGCCGCGCGTGCATTGTCGTCGGGCGAGCCCTGCGCGTTGCTGATGAATGGCGCCGCTCTGTCGCAGACAGGGCTGGAATGGGCGGGACGCATCGCGGCCAAGACCGGCGCACAACTTTTTGCCGACACCTTTGTCACCCGGATTGCGCGGGGTGCGGGACGCGTCGACCCGCAGCGCGTACCGTATTTCGGCGAGCAGGCCGCCGAGGTGCTTGCCCCCTACCGGCACCTGATCCTGGTGGCCACCAAAGCGCCGGTCACATTCTTTGCCTACCCCGGTAAACCCAACGAGCTGACACCGGATGGATGCACGGCGCACGTGCTGGCCACACCAGCGCAGGATGCCCTGGCTGCCCTGGAGGCGTTGTGTGATGCGTTGGATGCACGCGGTTCAACGCCGCTGCGCACGGCGCTGGCGAAGCCTGCGTTGCCGCGCGGCAAGCTGACTGCACAGAGCGCCGCACAGACCCTGGCGGCCCTGTTGCCGGAACACGCCATCGTCGTCAATGAGGCGGCCACATCAGGATTCGCAATTCCCGCGCTCACGGCGGGCGCCCCTCAACACGATTGGCTGGACCTGACGGGCGGCGCCATCGGGCAGGGTTTGCCCACGGCGGTGGGTGCCGCAGTAGCGTCCCCTGGACGGCGGGTGGTCGCGCTCGAAGGGGATGGCAGCGCGATGTATACACTGCAGGCCCTGTGGACGATGGCCCGCGAGAGCCTCGACGTCACCACAGTGATCTTCTCGAATCGTCAGTACGCTATCCTGCAGGTGGAACTCCTGCGCGTCGGTGCCGGCAATCCCGGACGCAAGGCGATGGATATGTTGTCGCTGAACCGCCCGGATCTCGACTGGGTCGCCCTGGCCACGGGGATGGGGGTGCCTGCAACTCGCGCCACAACGGCCGAGGAGTTCAATACGCAACTCGCCCGCGGCCTGGCCTCACCGGGACCGAATCTCATTGAAGTGGTTCTGTAAGCAACAGCGTTACATGGCCAACAACTCCGCGTCGAAACCGCGCAGCGGCCTTGTTAGGCTTCGCGCCACTTTGTTTGGGGTATTGCAGTGAATATCACGCTATTCGGCACCGGTTATGTCGGGCTGGTCACCGGCACCTGCTTCGCCGAGATGGGCAACAGTGTGATGTGCATCGATGTCGATGCGAAGAAAATCGAGGCGCTGCAACGCGGCGAAATCCCGATCCACGAACCTGGATTGGAATCCATGGTTCGCAGCAATACCAAAGTCGGCAGACTGGCCTTTTCCACCGATGCGGACGCGGGCGTTGCGCACGGTGATGTGTTGTTCATCGCCGTTGGCACCCCCACTGCGGCAGATGGCTCGGCAGATCTTCGTTTCGTGCTGGAAGTGGCGCGCACCATCGCACTGCATATGACGGGGCCAAAGATCATCGTTGATAAATCGACGGTGCCGGTGGGGACAGGTGATGAGGTGCGACGCACCATTTCTGCAGCGTTGGTGGAACGTGGCGTTTCCCTCAAATTCGACGTCGTCTCCAATCCGGAGTTTCTCAAGGAAGGCGCCGCGATCAACGATTTCATGAAGCCAGACCGGATCATCATCGGTGCATACGACCACGCCAGTGCGCGGATACTCGAGCAGCTCTATGCCCCCTTCAACCGCAACCACGATCGCATCGTGCATATGGATGTGCGTTCGGCGGAGCTCACTAAGTATGCGGCCAATGTGATGCTTGCAACCCGGATCAGCTTGATGAATGAGCTGGCGAATCTCGCCGATCGTCTGGGCGCAGATATCGAGGCAGTGCGGCGCGGCATTGGTTCGGATCCGCGCATTGGATTCAATTTCATCTACCCGGGTGCCGGTTACGGTGGCTCGTGCTTTCCGAAGGATGTTCGGGCTCTGGCGCACACGGCGCGAGCGCACGGCTATGAAACGGAGATCGTGCGCAGTGTGGAGGCTGTCAACGAGCGGCAGAAACAGGTGTTGATGAACAAGATCCTGGGGCACTTCGCCGGCTCACTCAGTGGGCTGACATTCGCGCTGTGGGGCCTCGCATTCAAACCCAACACGGACGATATGCGTGAGGCGCCTAGCCGCGCGTTGATGGAGCGGTTGTGGAACGCCGGCGCGAGTGTGCGCGCCTATGATCCGGCGGCGTGTCCCGCGGCGAAACAGCTGTACCCGAACGAACCCCGCCTCACGCTGTGCGACGAGCGGGACGCTACGCTGGATGGCGCCGATGCGCTGGTGGTGATCACGGAATGGAACGAGTTCCGCAGTCCGGACTTTGCGATGCTCAAGGCACGCCTGGGGCATGCTGTAATTTTCGATGGGCGCAATCTGTATGACCCCGACTATCTGGGCCAGCTGGGTTTCAGCTATTACGGCATTGGACGCGGTTCGATAATCGAAAACTGAGGCTGTAAAAAAAATCGCTTGATACTGTATATTCGTACAGCTAGGCTGAGCGGCCCTGTATGGAAATACAGTATCCGTCATGGCAACAGAACAGCGTACCTCGACCGTCCAGGCCCTCCTCGACCACCCCAATTTATGGCGTGCGGGGAGGGTCGAATCCAATGTCCAGGCCCTGCACACCGGCTACCCCGCACTCGATGTGCTGCTGGCCGATGGTGGCTGGCCAAAAGCCGGACTCATGGAGTTGCTATCCGCTCAGGTGGGTATCGGTGAACTGCGCCTGTTAGGGCCTGCGCTGGCGCAACTCAGCACGAAGGAGCGGCGCTGGGTGGCCTGGATCAATCCACCCCATATCCCGTATGCCCCCGCGCTGACTGAACTCGGTATCGACATCAGCAAAGTTTTGCTGGTGCATCCGCGCACCACCCAGGATGCCCTGTGGGCTGCCGAGCAGGCACTCAAGTCGGGCACCTGCAGCGCCGTGCTGGCCTGGTTCGATGAAACCAAACTCGACGGCAAAGCGGTGCGGCGGCTCAAGCTTGCAGCTAAGCGCGGCGCCACACTCGCCGTGCTGTTTCGCCCCGATACCGCCGTTTCGCATGCGTCCATGGCCGAGTTGCGCATCCGGCTGCATGGCACTGCTGCGTTGGATGGTTTGAGCGTTGAAATCGTCAAACGCCGCGGCGGCTGGCCCACCGAACGCCTGGCGTTGGAATTGGCACATCGCGCGACGCGAACCACACGTGTGCAGTTACGCGAACAACTCGCGCTGTGGCGCAGCAGGAGTCTGCGCACGATGCCCTCCCCGCCGACTCAGCCTCAGGCCTATACCAGTCCAGCCTGATCATGCTGTGGTTCTGTGTAGAACTGCCGGACCTGGGCCTCGAGGTATGTGCCCGGCGAATACCTGATGAAGCCAATCCGAGCGCAGTGCCAACTGTGCTGGTGCAGGACAACCGGGTCATCGCACGCAATGCGACAGCCTGCGATGCCGGTATTGCGCTGCGCAGCAGCCTTGCCACCGCACACAGCATCTGCCACAACCTCGTTCACTTCAGCCGTGATGTTGCCGCTGAACAAACACGCCTGCGTTTCCTCGCCGATGCGGCCTATCGTTTCAGCGCCAGCATCAGCACTCACGAGCCCTCGGCGATTCTGCTCGAGGTGAGCGGCAGCTTGCGATTATTCGGCGGCGTGTATGGATTGAAGCGCCGCCTGATGAATCTGTTGGCAGAACTGGGCCACCATGCCGACATTGGCATCGCCCACACCCCCCTGGCTGCGCTTGCGCTGGCACGTGCCAGAGAGAATATCGAGCTGCCACGTTGGCCAACCGACAAAGAAGCAAAGGCACACTCACTGAAAGCGTTGCGGCGCATCGCGCTGCGCCATACGGAATGCGAACCCGAGCTCGTCGAGCGTTTTGCCAATATAGGCATCGAACGCCTGGGACAGATATTCAGATTGCCTGCGGCAGAACTGGGGCGGCGGTTTGGCCCCCGACTACTGGATTATCTGGGACGGTTGACTGGGCAGCGGCAGGATCCACGCATCTTTATCACGCCCGCAGCAAGCTTCAATGCGGCGTTGCATTTTCTCGAAAGCATTTCCAATAAAGAAGCGTTGGCCTTTCCGATGCAGCGCCTCGCCCAGGATCAGAGCAACTGGTTGATCAGCCGACAGCTCGGCGTAGTACGAATCCGTTGGCGATTCGCGGCATTCAATTCAGTGCCGGTCGCCATGGAAGTGGAATTTGCCGAACCCCAGCAGAATAAGCAGAGCCTGCTATCCATCAGCCGCCTGAAACTTGCGACGCTGAATTTGCCTGATGAGGTGTTGTCGCTGCACCTCACATCCGTGCAGCTCGCCACCTGGCAGGATGCCAGCGGTTCACTCTTTGCCAGATCGGAGCAAGCACACCACGCCCCTGCAGAACTCATCGATCAGTACAAAGCTCGCCTGGGCCAGGATATTTGTCAGGGCCTTACCCTGCACGACGATTTTCGCCCCGAGCTGGCATGGCAGTTCGTGCGGCCCAACATGCAGGCAAAGGCGCAATCAGCGCCGCCGAGGCACGCGCGGCGTCCCTTGTGGTTGATGAGCGAGCCGCTGCCGGCACCCCGCCACCACTTCACCTTGTTACGCGGGCCTGAGCGCATCGATGTGGGCTGGTGGATATCCGCCGATGTCCATGCGCCGGCGCAACGAGACTATTTCATTGCGCAGCATGCCAATGGCAGTCGGTGCTGGGTATTTGCCGATGCACAGGGCGAGTGGTTCATACATGGTTACTTCTCCTGACGCTTTTGCAGAGCTGCACTGCAAGAGCAATTTCAGCTTTCTGCAGGGCGCCTCCCATCCTGAGGAGCTCATCGCGCGCGCTGCGGAACTTGGCTACCGCGGCATTGCAATCACCGACGAGTGCTCTCTGGCCGGTGTGGTCAAAGCGCATCAGGAAGCGAAAAAACATGACATTAAACTGGTCATCGGCGCCGAATTTCTATTGGCGGAGGGCATCAAACTCATTCTGCTGGCCCCCCATCGCATTGCCTATGGACAGCTTGCTACGCTGATCAGCCTCGCGCGGCGGCGCAGCCCGAAAGGGACCTACCGCCTGTCCATTGAGGATCTGCACAGGGGTATCGCTGAGTGCTTCGCGCTGTGGGTTCCGCTGACCACGACCATGAGCGTACTGCTGAAGCAGGGTCGCCGCCTGCGTGACCAGCTGCCACATTTATGGATTGCGCTGGAGTTGCTGCAGGACGGTGACGACCTCGATCTGGCCGCCACCGCATTGACGGCATCGATGCGCCTCGACCTGCCCCTGCTCGCCTGCAACGACGTGCATATGCACATCCCGCAACGCAAAGCGTTACAGGATGTGTTGACGGCTATCCGGTTGAAATCATCGGTCAAGGCACTTGGTACAACCATACAGCCCAATCGCGAACGGCATCTGCGGCCCATCGAACGACTGCGAATGCTGTATCCAGCGGAGATGCTGCAGGAGTCGCTGAGTATTCTGCAGCGCTGCCATTTCTCGCTTGACGAACTGCGTTATGAATATCCCGAAGAGCTGGTGCCACCGCACTTAACGCCCACTGAACTCCTGCGCCAGCTCACCCTCGCAGGTGCGGTGCAGCGGTGGCCGGGCGGCATCGCGGAGGACGTTCGTGAACTGATCGAAACAGAACTCACACTGATCGCTGCACTGAATTACGAGTACTACTTCTTAACCGTGCACGACATCGTCCACTTCGCCCGTAGCCACAATATCCTCTGCCAGGGACGCGGCTCGGCTGCCAATTCCGCCGTGTGCTATTGCCTGAATATCACTGAGGTGGATCCGTCGCGCATGCACGTTCTGTTCGAACGTTTCGTGTCGAAGGAACGCAACGAACCACCCGATATCGATGTGGATTTCGAACATGAACGCCGTGAGGAAGTCATCCAGTACATCTACACGAAATACAGCCGGGAGCGCGCCGCGCTGGCGGCAACGCTGATCACCTATCGCCCCCGCAGCGCAGTGCGCGACGTAGGTAAAGCGTTAGGGCTTTCCCTCGACCTGGTCGATCTGCTGGCACAGTCACTGGCCTGGTGGGATAAACAGGAGGTGTTAGAGGCGCGCTGTGTCAGCGCTGGAGTCGATCCGCGCAGTGCCACCGTGCAGCAATTCCTGCTTCTGGTGCGGGAGATTCTTGGGTTCCCGCGACATCTCTCGCAGCATGTCGGTGGTTTCGTGATCTCGCGCGGTCCGCTGGCGCAACTGGTGCCCATCGAAAATGCGGCAATGCCAGATCGTACCGTCATCCAGTGGGATAAGGACGACCTCGATGCGTTGGGGCTGCTGAAGATCGACGTGCTGGGTCTCGGCATGCTGACCGCAATCCGTAAGGCACTCGATCATCTAAATGCGTATCACGGTATCGAACTGACCGTCGCTGCAGTGCCGCCCGAGGATCCGGCGACCTACGAGATGCTGCAGCGCGGTGACAGCGTGGGTGTATTCCAGGTGGAGTCGCGGGCGCAGATGAGCATGCTGCCACGGCTCAAGCCCAGCAGTTTCTATGATCTGGTCATCGAAGTGGCCATCGTTCGGCCAGGTCCCATTCAGGGCAATATGGTGCATCCCTATCTGCGTCGCCGGCAGGGCCTGGAAGTCGTCAGCTATTCGAACGAAGCGGTGCGCGGTGTTCTGGAACGCACGCTCGGTGTACCGATTTTCCAGGAGCAGGTGATCGAACTCGCCATGGTGGCGGCCGGCTTCAGCGCCGGTGAAGCCGATCAGTTGCGACGCGCGATGGCGGCATGGAAGCGTCGCGGCGGACTCGAACACTTCCAGGCGAAACTGATCGACGGCATGCTGGCGCGCGGCCATGACCGGGCATTCGCCGAACGGGTATTCGAACAGATCAAAGGATTTGGTGAATACGGCTTCCCGGAATCCCATGCGGCGAGCTTTGCATTGCTCGTCTATATCTCGGCGTGGTTGAAGCGCCACGAGCCGGCCGCCTTTTTCTGCGGCTTGCTGAACAGCTTACCCATGGGGTTCTACTCACCATCGCAGCTGATTCAGGATGCGCAGCGCCACGGCATCGAGTCGCGCGCGGTGGATGTGCAATGCAGCGGCTGGGACCATCGCCTCGAAGTTCAAAGGGAACCGCGCCAAGGCATTTACCAACATGCACGCAGCCAAGGGGCGTTGCGGTTGGGTATGCGACTGATCAAAGGGCTCGGCAAGGAAGCCGGTTTGCGGATCGTATCCACCCAGCCTTTTCGCGATGCACAGGATCTGGCGCAGCGCGCGGCCTTATCAACGCTGGAACTGCGTGCTCTGGCGCGCGCCGGCGCGCTGCAGCAGTTGTCAGGTCATCGTCATCAGGCGCATTGGGACGTAGCTGATATTCAATCGCCCAGCGAGTTATTCGAGGCAGCTGAATCCGCTGCTGTCTATCACACCGACGTCCGCTTGCCGTCCCCATCAGCGGGCCAGGATCTGATTGCCGATTACAGCTATCTGACGCTGACCCTGGGGCCGCATCCGTTGCAGCTCTTGCGCAACCATCCCGCGCTTGCAAGGTGCCGCCGCGCCAGCGACCTGGCGAGTCATCGGCATGGCCAGCTCATTCAGGTGGCAGGCCTCGTCACATGTCGGCAGCGGCCCAGTTCTGCCTCGGGGGTGGTTTTTCTTACGCTGGAAGACGAAACCGGCAATACCAATGTGCTGGTGTGGACATCGATTCTGGAGCGCTACCGTGCAGCATTACTCCAGGGGCAGTTGCTGCGCATCAAAGGAACCGTGGAACGCGAAGGTGAAGTGGTGGATGGGCCCGGACGGGTCGCCGCAGGAGAGCGACGGAAGCGCG
>JAQBCT010000067.1:0-8869 GCA_032124855.1 Gammaproteobacteria bacterium | reverse complement strand
CGCCCATGCTGTGACCGAGCAGACCAACGGGTACGTTGGGGTGCGCGGCGCGGGCGAGATCAATGAGTTGTGCAAGGTCGGCAACCAGCCCATCCCAGCCGGCCACGCCGAAATCACCAAAACCGGCGGGGCCGAGAGTTGCGCCATGGGCCCGGTGGTCGGGCGCAATGACGTCGAAGCCGGCGTCATTGAGCGCGGCCGCAAAGCGATCGTAGCGGCGCGCGTGTTCCGCCATGCCGTGCGCAATGACGATGCACCCGCGCGCCGTGGTGGCAGCGCGCCAGTGGTAGCAGTGAATTCGCCAGCCGTCGGAGGCCGAGACAAACTCGAACGATTCAGGTTCGCTCAGAGCGGGTGAACCTGAACGGGCAACTCCGTGAAGCCCTTCACGAACACCGAGTAGGTGCGTTGCGGTTCGCCCACCACTTCGACGAAGCGGAAGCGCTTCATGATCTCTTCCCACACGATGCGCAATTGCATCTCCGCGAGGCGGTTTCCCATGCAGCGGTGGATGCCGAAGCCGAATGACAGGTGGTGGCGCGGGTTGAGGCGGTCGATGATGAATTCGTTGGGCCGTTCAATGGCCTCTTCGTCGCGGTTGCCCGAGATGTACCACATCAGCACTTTGTCGCCGGCTTTTATCTGTTTGCCGCCGAGTTCCGTGTCGATCAGCGCGGTGCGACGCATATATGCCAGCGGTGTCTGCCAGCGGATGATCTCCGGCACCAGTTTCGGGATGAGGCCGATGTTGGCGCGCAATTTGTCGTACTCGGCCGGATTCTCATTCAGCGCCAGCACGCCACCGCTGATGGAATTGCGTGTCGTGTCGTTGCCGCCCACGATCAGCAGAATCAGATTGCCGAGAAATTCCATCGGCTGCATATGCCGTGTCGATTCGCCGTGCGCCAGCATCGAGATCAGATCGATGTCTTCGCCTTTGGGCTTGTTGACGCGCTCGTTCCACAGACGCGTGAAGTACGCCAGACATTCCATCAGTTCGTCGCGCCGCTGTTCGTTGGATTCGACGATGCCGGCGCCGGGTGTGGCGGTTGCGACATCCGACCAGCGAGTGAGCTTGTAGCGATCCTCGAAAGGAAAATCGAATAGGGTTGCCAGCATCTGCGTGGTGAGCTCAATCGAAACCTTCTCCACCCAGTTGAACGTTTCGTTGCGCGGCAGCTCATCGAGAATCTTCGCGGCCCGGCTACGAATCGTGCTTTCGAGTTTTGCCAGGTTGCGCGGCTCGACCACGGGCGTGACGGTCATGCGCTGGACGTCGTGCTTCGGCGGATCCATGGCAATGAACATTGGCGTGCGCATCAACTGCGCTTCCTGCACCGCCACCGGCGGCCCCAAGGTGATACCGCCCTCCGACGAGAAGATTTCGTGATGGGTATCCACATGCATGATGTCTTTGAACTTCGTCACCGACCAATACGGCCCGAACGGGCTGTCGGCGCAGTAGTGCACGGGGTCTTCCTTGCGCAGGCGTTCGAAAAAACGCCAGTGCGCTTCGCTCTGGAACAGCACCGGCTGGGCGAGATTGATCGAGTCCAGGGGCACCGAATAGGGGTCGAGATTGATGTTGTCGTCGTAGAGGCGCGCTTCGCTCATGGGGGATACCCGGGCAATGGAAAACTGCTCCCGAGTATAGCCGGATGATCGGCATGATTTGTGCGTGACTGGTAGATGTGCGGATGATGGTTTGAGTCAACCCGACAGAATTTTCCGTCGCGACGCCTCTCTAGTGGGGATACCTGGATTTCGGAGGTGAGCGATGGTGAATGGATCGGTGTTGCGCGGTGTAGTTGTGGTGTTGCTATGGGTTGGATGCGGTGCCACGGCAACTGCCGAAGACGGTCGAGATGCCTGGTATATGGTGCCCAGTTATCACCAGACAGGGCTGGCGAAGGCGGATATGAAGTACAGCGCGCCAGCCGGCGACGTGAAGTTCGACAGCTCTTTCGGGGACGATACTGGCCCGGGCCTGGCGGCAGGTTACGCGTTCGAGTCCGCCTATCGCATTGACATGGAATGGCAGCGCCACAGCAACGATCTCAAGGTATCCGGCGGTTCGCTCGTGAAGACTAGCCTGAAGGCAAATACCTTTGCGGTGAACGTATGGCGGGATTTTGCTCCATGGCACGGGCTGCGCGCCTACGTTGGTGTTGGCGTGGGTGGAGGCACACTGGAACTGAACGATCTGGACGGCAATTTCGCCCTCGGTCAGCTGGGAACCGGTTTCCAGTGGTATTTCCGCCCGCACATGGCGGTGGATATCGGATACCGCTACCAGAACGGCGGCAGCCCACAGCTGACCGGCAACTCACAGAAGCTGACCACGGACTATGCCTCACACTCGGCGCAGGTCGGCTTTCGCTATGACTTCGGTGGTCACTGACCTCTACAACGCCGCCGAGGATACAATTGGCCAACGCGCGCGTTAAGGCGCGCCGAGGGCTGACCAAGCGACGCAATTTCTGTCTGATACGAACGCCGCTCGCGCAACCGTTGCACCGGGGGCACCTGCAACCTGATAGGCTTTCGCGACCAAGCGGGAGTCGATGCGAAATTGCTTCGGTCCTTTGCCGTCACCGCGCTGCTGATCGGAATTGGGTGCGCCGCGAGTTCAGCTGGCGCCGAGCGCATTGCGCTCGTCGATGCGCTGGAGCGGCTGCGTCAGCAAGGCTACGACTTCATCTACAGCAACGACCTGGTCACATCGTCCCTGTACGTCGAAGTGGGCCAGATGACTCTCGACGAGGTGCGCGCCGCACTGCCCGGAATCGGTTTGCAACTCGTGCGCCAGGACGATGTGTGGCTGGTTGTGAGGGCGCCATCTGAACCGCCTGCGGCGCCCTCGCCGGTTGCCGCCGTCACGCCAGCCGCCACCGGGTCGCGCCTGGAAACCGTCATCGTGACGGGCTCACGCCACCTCGTCCCCACCGGTCTGGCGGGTGCGTCAACCAGCACCATCTCTGCAGCAGAAATGAACGTGACGCCGGCGCTGGCCGGGGATGCCATGCGCGTGATCAACCGGCTGCCCGGGATGTCCAGCGTCGGCATTTCGGCCAAACCCCAGGTGCGGGGCGGTGTGCAGAATGAAACGCTGATCCTGCTGGATGGGATTGAACTGATCGACCCGTTTCACCTGGCCGATTTTCAAAGCATCTTCTCCAGCGTGGACGATCGAACCGTGGCTGCCATCGATGTCTATACGGGCGGCTTTCCCGCGCGCTACGGCAATCGAATGAGCGGCGTGATGGAAATTTCTACGCTGGCGCCGGATGCGCCGCGTACGGAACTTGGTTTGTCGCTGTTCTCGGCGTTCGCAAATACGCGTGGCAATACGGCGGATGGGGGTACCAACTGGCTGGTTTCGGCGCGGCGCGGCAATCTGGAACTGTTGGTTGACTGGCTGGATGACAGCTATGGCGCCCCTAAGTACGACGACGCCTACGCCCGCGTCGGCCGACGGTTCGGCGACAAGACGATCGTCTACGTGGGTGGTCATGTCACACGCGACAACATTTCCATCACCGACAACGCGGAGGTGGCGACGTCGGATATCGATACTACTTATTTGTGGACGCGCGTCGAGCATGTGCATAGTGACGCCCTGCGCGGCGTCACCACCCTCAGCACTGTGTCATCCGACCGGGATAAGACGGAACGCAATGGCGAACCTGACGTGTCAGTGGGATTTCTCGACTACACCCAGGAGTACCGCAAGTACGGGATGCGCACGGATTTCAGCTATGAGCGAGCCGGGCTGCTGATGGAGTTTGGCGCTCAGGCCGACTACAGCCGCTCGCAATATCACGCCAGCGCCGTGATCGAGCGGGGCCCGGTCGGGGAAATCCTCGACGGCGGCGTTATCGACGCCTTCGACTTCGACACCGCGCCGTCGGGCTGGTCGGGGGGTGCGTACTGGTCCGCCGAATACGCGTTGAGCGATTGCTGGGTGGTCCAGCCGGGCGTGCGCTGGGACTTCCAGGATTATTATGCGAATGGAATGGATGCTCGCGTTTCGCCGCGGCTGGGATTGCGTTATCAGCCCAGCGACGCGCTGACGGTGCGCGCTGCCGTCGGACGCTATTATCAACCGCAAGCAATCTACGAAATGCAGGCCACCGACGGCGTGGATGAGCTGTTCTCGCCGCAGCGTGCAGACCACTACCTGCTGGGTGTCGAATGGGATTCGCAATACTGGATCAAATGGCGCGCCGAGGCATATTACAAGGACTACCAGCCCACGCGAACGCGCTACGAGAACGTCTTCGATACGTTTGTTCTGTTGCCTGAGCTCGAGCCTGATCGTGTCGCTTTGACGCCCAGCCGGGCGCGGGTGGTGGGTGTTGATCTGCAGGCGCGCTTCGAGTTCCTGCCAAACCTCTCAGGCGTATTGCGCGGCAGCCATATGAATGCCGATGACCGCATTGCAGGCGAGTGGATTGCGCGCAGGTGGTCGCAGCACTACACAGCTCAGGGCATGCTGGTATGGGAGCCCGGCGATTCCTCGGCCGTCGCCTTGGCATATACCTGGCATTCCGGCTGGCGGACCACCCCAATGCCCCCTCGTGTTCCTGTTGGAGTTCAGATCCCGCTGACCGATATCCTGAACAGATCAACGGTTGACGATTTCGTTTCGGTGGATATCAGTGCGCGCAAATCATGGCACGTGGGGCGCGCCACGATCACGGCGCACGCCGACATCACCAATGTGTTCAACCACACCAACATCGCGGGCATTGATTACGAGGCGGTGGAAACTGATACCGATATATTCATGACGCCCAACCCGGACAAACTGCTGCCGTGGATCCCGTCCGTGGGCGTCATCATCGCCTTCTAGTGGCGCTGCACCAGCAGTACGGCCGGGTCGCGCTGGTCGATGTCGAGGTCGGATGTGGCGCCGAGCGCTGCGATCCCCTGAGGCACGGACAGACCCGCCGTATCACCTTGCAGTCGCACCATGCGGGCGTGGATACGGGTGTCAGGGGTGGCGTAGCGCACCTCGGCGCCGAGCTGGCGTGCGGCCCAGTGCAGGAACTCGTCCGCGCTGTGATTCGCGATCGCGAATTGCGGCGCAGCATCCACGACCCATTGCCAGGGCCCGCCGGTTGCGGCGATCGCGCGAGTCATCGGTGTGCCTGAATCGGTCAGGATCACTTCCGTGGCCCCATCGGCTGCACTGATGGTGAGGCGCTCACCCGACACGCTCATCGCGACAGCCCCTTCGCGCACGGCGGTGCGCAGCGATGCTGCGTCCACCCACACCATGAACTGCGTGCCGACATGCGTCAGGCTGCCGAACGGTGTTTCGATGAGCAGCGGCGGGCCGGCCGTCGTGCGCGGCGGCGCATCGACATACAGCTCACCGGCCGACAGTTCCAGGTGTGTGGGCCGTAACGCGATGACTGTATTGCTGTTCAGCCGGACGTCGGCGCCGCGATAGCGCATTGCAACATAGGCACCGGCATCTACATGCACCGTTTCGCCGGCATGAATCTCGTCTGCCACGCGAAGCTTTGTGCTGATGTCCCCGTTCAGCGTTGTGGCACTGCCTTTCACGAGCGCGACGCTCGCCACGGGTGCCAGCGGCGCGACCGTGCGTTGCAGATACAGCGCTGCCAGGAACAGTGCCGCGGCGCCTGCTGCGACACCGCTCAGCCAGCGTCGGCGGAGGCGCCGGCGCGCTGCGTTTTGTGCGGCCAGCGCCTCGGCGAAAGTGCGCTCCCACCGCTGCCGCATTTCTGCGGGCAATACGGGTTTTGGCCCGAGCGCGCGAAACAGTCGCGGCAGCAGCTCATCGTCGTTCGAAGACGCGTCGTGCTCGCCCATCATGAATTCTCCTCAGGGCGCGCGGCCCAATCGCCGGGCGCCGGGTCAAGCGTGAGTGCAACGGTGCAGATCTCACGAAATGCGTTGCGCGCGCGCGCCAGCAAGGATTGCACGGCGGAATCGCCAATGCCGAGCTGCGCCGCCATCTCCTTCGAACTGAAACCCTCCAGATACTTCAGCTCGAGGGCTTTGGCGTAGTGCCCTGGCAACTGATCCAGCGCCATCTGCACCATGCTGATCAGCTCTGCGCGTCTCGTGTATGACTCGGGCTCGTCCGGTGTCGGTGCTTCCAGCGACTCCACAACGGCGCGCAGCACGTCGTCATCCAGGAACGTCATGGTCGCATCGCGCCGCGCGCTGTGCTGGTAATGCCTGGCCACTTCGTGGCGGCAGATCTGCACCAGCCATGTCAACAGCGTCGCCTCACCGCGATACGTACTGATGCGCCGCGCCGCGGTGGTCAGGGCGCGCTGCACGACGTCGTCGATATCCTGCTGTGAGCCGAGCCGCCGCGCCGCATAGCGGTACAGTTTCGGAAAGTACTCGTCATAGAACCCGTGCATCGCGCGCTGGTCGTTGTTGCACAGCCGTCGTGCCAGGCGCCGGTCGCGCGCAATCTGGAGTTCGCCGGTTAGTGGTGGATCATTGGTCATCGTCGTAAGCGTATGCGTTCGTGACGCCCTGTTCAGCGGTATTAGAGGCAGCTACCGCTAAAAATCTGTCGCAATGCGACGCTCGGTGGTACAGCCCGGCAGGCGGTGTCATTATCCGGGACGCGTGTGCTGCTGGATGAGTCATTTGATGCAACCGTTGTTACCGGCGTTTTCACTACGCGACAGCCGTGCGGTAGATCAGTCGTTTCCGCGCGCGCGACCGGCACTCATTGCGATCGTCAAGGAAGATTGTCCCACCTGCGCCATCGTCATGCCGGTGCTGGAGGCGATGCATCGAGCGTACGGGGACGCGGTGGATGTGCTGATCGTGGGACAGACCGAAGCGGGGAACGCGCTGCTGATCGAACGCCACGGGATCACGGCCCCGGTGCTGGATGACTCGACGCTGAAGGTCTCGTTTGCCTATAACACCGAGTTGGTCCCCGCCGTACTGCTTGCCGATTCCGACGGGCGTCAGCTGAGCCGCGTCGAAGCGTTTGTGCGTGAGGAATGGCAGGCGTTGGATCGCGAGCTGGCGGAACTCGCTGCGCGCAAAGCTGCAGCTATCGACTGGGCCGGCCTGCCCGCGTGGCGTCCGGGCTGCGGCTCCTTGTCGGTAGATCCGCGTTACGCGGATCGGCTGCAGGCGGAAGCGGAAAACAGTCCCCTGCGCGCGCGCAAAATCGAAATCGCGCCCGCCGATGACGAAATCGAGTTCATGTTCGATCAAGGCTTTACCGATGGCCTGCCGGTGGTACCCCCCACACCGGAACGTGTGATTCGCATGCTTGCGGGAACACAGCGCGATCCGCAGCAGGTGGTGGCTGTGGTGCCGCCGAACATGGGCGAGGCCACGGTAGAAAAGATCGCGATCAATGCCGTGCTGGCCGGCTGTAAGCCGGAATACCTGTCAGTTGTGATCGCCGCACTCGAAGCGGTGTGTACCGATGCGTTCAACATTCACGGCGTGATGGCAACCACCATGGGCGCGAGTCCCGTGATGGTGATCAATGGACCCATCCGGACGCGCATCGGTTTGAATATGAAGATTGGCGCGCTGGGTCAGGGCAATCGTGCCAACGCCAGTATTGGTCGCGCACTGCGGCTCGTCATTCGGAACATCGGTGGCGCGAAGCCCGGCGGCACGGAGCGGTCGACGCTGGGTAACCCGATGAAATTCAGCATGTGTTTTGCGGAGTGGGAAGAGCGCAGTAACTGGCCCGCGTTGCACGTCGAGCGCGGCTTTGCCGCCACCGATTCGGTCGTTACCGTATTTCCGATGACCAGCGGGCCGTCGTTGATCGTCGATCAGAACTCGCGCACGGCGGAGCAGGTTGCGGGCAGCATCGGATTGTGCATGGAATCCATCCATCACCCCCGTGCGCATATGGCATCAGATGCGCTGCTGGTGGTGTGCCCGGAGCATGTCGATACGCTGGCCACCGGCGGGTACACGAAAGCCGATCTGCGCCGGCGTATCCAGGACGTGACGGCACGACCCATGCGCGAGCTGGCGGCTGATTCGGTCTCGGCGGTGGGATTGTCTCCCGAGCGCGCGCGGGCGATGTCGGCAGAGGCACTGGAGCGCCGGCTGCCCAAATTCATCTCCGACGATATGATCCACATCGTCGTGGCCGGCTCGGATGCTGGCAAGTTCTCCGGACTGTTCCATGGCTGGGTGGGCGGTGATATTGGCTCTGTCCCAGTCTCACGTAAGATCGATGACCCCTAGCAGGGCGAAGGAGCATGCAGTGACTACCATTCTCGACCCGACCAACGAGCGCACGCCGGTGCGACGGCAGCTCTCGCCGCGCGCGAGCACCCTCAACGGAACCGTGGCGTTCCTGGATATTTCCAAGCCACGCGGTAACGTATTGCTGGACCGGCTGGAGGAACGCCTCAAACTGGCGGCCCCCGGCATCGAAATCCAGCGCTACGCCAAACCCACGTTTACCAAGCCGGCCCCCGAGTCGCTTCGTCAGCAGATCAAGGCATCCAGCGATTTCGTGGTCGAAGCGCTGGCCGACTGAGGCTCCTGTACCACGTGCAGTTTGCATGACACGGTGCATTTCGAGATCCACGGCATCCCATCCGTGGCGATCGTTTCGAGCGAGTTTGAAGAGGCGGCCACCGAACAGGCGAAGGCCCTGGGACTCGACGCAGCCCGCTGTTGCTTCGTGCGTCATCCCATCCAGGATCGCACGGACGATGAGATGCGTGAGCTGGCCGATGAGATTGTTGAGAGCGTGATCGCGGCGCTCACGCAGCCGGCATAGCCAACGGAGACTGCGCGACAGAAATTTTTGGATGGGGGCATCTAAGGGTCTGCCTAATCAGACAGGACGACTCCGATGGTGCCCCAGCAAACCTAT
>JAQBCT010000066.1:0-2506 GCA_032124855.1 Gammaproteobacteria bacterium | reverse complement strand
ACGCACACCAACGCCTTGAGCGGCGGACTGAATCATGCCAGAGTTCGCGGCCCGGGCTTTGGGGGAAGCCGTGAAACAATCCGGTGAATTTCGTATCGCAGCACCGCGCGAAGCGGTGTGGCGCGCGCTGAATGATTCGGCTGTGCTCATGCAGTGCATTGACGGCTGCCAGAGCATGACGCGCGTATCCGACGATGCATTTGCCGCCACGGTCAAGGCCAAAATCGGTCCGGTCAGTGCCAGCTTCGATGCCGATCTCACGCTCACCGACCAGGATCCACCGTCCGCCTACACGCTTCACGCCGCTGTCAAAGGCGGCGCGGCGGGCTTCGGCAAGGGTGTGGCCCGTGTAAGCCTGACAGAGGAGGAGGGCGTGACGTCACTGCGTTACGAAGTGGAAGGCAATGTCGGCGGCAAGCTCGCGCAGGTGGGTTCGCGCTTGATCGACGGCGCTGCACGCAAGATGGCGAACGATTTTTTTGGCCGCCTGGGCGAGGTGGTGGCACCTGGTGGAACGCAAGCCGTCGCCCCTGATTCCGGCGCGCCGGCCTATGAGCGCAGCGGTTCGCTCGTGATCTGGGTGGTCGTCTTTGTCGTATTGATTCTCGCGATCGTGCTGGCGTCGTAGGCGCCACGAAGAAGAATTGAAGCTGGCTATGCGGAGGGAGGAACGTGAAAGTTGCGCTGACTGTTAATGGTGCCGCTCACGAAGTCGATGTGGCACCGAATACGCTGCTTGTGGAGTTGTTGCGTAATCATCTTGGGCTCACCGGCACGCATGTGGGTTGCGACACCAGCCAGTGCGGCGCGTGCACGGTGCATGTTGATGGCGGGTCGGTGAAATCCTGCACGATGCTCGCGCTGCAGGCGCACGGTGCGCAAGTCACAACGATCGAAGGCATCGGCAGCGCCGACGCGCTGCATCCGATGCAGGCGGCGTTTCGCGAATGTCATGGCCTGCAATGCGGTTTCTGCACGCCAGGCATGATCATGAGTGCCATCGATCTCGTGAACCATTCGACGTCGCTCGACGAACAAGCCGTCCGGCATGGCCTGGAAGGCAACATCTGCCGCTGCACGGGCTACCACAATATTGTCAAGGCTGTGCTGTTGGCGGCGCCCCAGATGACGGAGGCCGCGTCATGAGTGCCACCGGTATTGGCGCTTCGATCAAGCGAAGAGAGGATGTGCGCTTCATCACCGGCCGTGGCCGCTACACCGACGACATCAATCAGCCTGGTCAGGTGTACGCCGTATTCCTGCGCTCACCGTATCCACGCGCGCGTATCGCAGGGGTTGATGTCACTGCCGCACTCGAAGTGGACGGCGTGCTCGCCGTGCTCACCGGACGCGATATGGCGGCCGACGGGCTGGGCGATCTGCCGTGTGGCTGGCTCGTGAAATCCAAGGACGGCACGGATATGCGCCAGCCGGCGCATCCGCCGCTCGCGGTGGATCGGGTCAACTACGTTGGCGAACCCTATGGTGTGGTGATCGCAAGCACCGTCGCGGCAGCACGTGACGGCGCGGATGCCGTGATGACAGATTACGACGAGCTCGAGGCGGTCGTGTTCGCCGAGCGTGCTGTGGCATCGACGCAGATTCACGACAACGTGCCGAACAACCGCAGCTATCAGTGGGAACTGGGCGACAAGGTGGCAACAGATGCGGCATTTAAGGGTGCGGCGCATATCACAAAGCTCGACATCACTAACAATCGGCTCATTCCCAACGCAATCGAGCCGCGCGCGGCGGTGGGTGTCTACGACCGCAGCAGCGAAGAATTCACGCTGTACACGACGAGCCAGAATCCGCATTTGGAGCGGTTGATTCTGTCGGCGTTCGTCAAACTCGCGCCGGAACACAAGCTGCGCATCGTGGCACCGGATGTAGGCGGCGGCTTCGGCTCCAAGATATTCACCTACCCGGAAGAGACCACTGTCGCTTGGGCTGCGCGCCGTCAGCTGCGGCCCGTGAAGTGGACGGCCGATCGATCCGAGTCGTTTCTTTCCGACGCTCATGGCCGCGATCACGTCACGCACGCGGAGCTTGCGTTGGATGCTGATGGGCGGTTTCTCGGCTTGCGGGTGAAAACCACTGCCAATCTCGGTGCGTATCTGTCGACCTTCGCTTCATCGGTGCCCACGTATCTCTACGGCACGCTGCTCGCGGGGCAGTACCGAACGCCCGCCATACACGTGGAGGTGGATGGGGTTTTCACCAACACAGCGCCGGTGGATGCGTACCGGGGTGCGGGTCGGCCCGAGGCGACCTATGTAGTGGAACGCATCGTGGAAAATGCCGCGCGGGAACTGTCGATCGACCCGGCGGAACTGCGGCGCAGAAATTTTATTCAGCCGAAGGATTTTCCGTATCAGACGCCGGTAGCGCTCATTTACGACACCGGCGACTACGAGCAGAGCCTGAATCGCGCGCTGGAGCTGGCCGACTATGCGGGGTTTGCAGCGCGCCGCGCAGCCGCTGCGCAACGCGGCCGCAAACGGGG
>JAQBCT010000065.1:0-7907 GCA_032124855.1 Gammaproteobacteria bacterium | reverse complement strand
CGCGAGGAAGATCAGGCAATGTTGGAGAAGCTACTTTGATTCAAATTTGGACGAAATTTGGACCAGAAACGAAAAACGGCCCTAAAGGCCGTATTTTGTATGGCGGAGCGGACGGGATTCGAACCCGCGACCCCCGGCGTGACAGGCCGATATTCTAACCAGCTGAACTACCGCTCCGTAGTGGGGCGTCAAAATGCAAAGCACTCCGACTTCGACCTGGTGGGTGTTGCAGGGGTCGAACCTGCGACCTACGGCTTGTAAGGCCGCCGCTCTACCAACTGAGCTAAACACCCTGGGAAACGCGCGAGCGGCGTATGTTACTGATTCGATTAGGGGTGTCAATGCGATAACTCCGCTATGACACGCCGCTTCCCAATCGTGGTATCAATGCCCTCCCCTGGTTCATTCGCCTCCATTCCATGGCGGTAGCACCCTCTATTCCCGCACCCGCGGTGACAGCTTCGGTCGCGATTCGCGCCATGCGCTGGGGACTGCCTTTCGTGGCAGCAGCGCTTGCCGGCTGGATCAGCGCGGCCATCGACGGCCAAGTACGGTGGGAGGTGGGGGTCGTCGTCGCGGCGCGAGTCGTCGGTGGATGGCCGGGCATGCTCAGTGCGCTGGTGGGCGTCGTCCTGGCCGATGAGATGCTGGCGCCGAACGCGGTCGTTGCGGCTCAGTTCAGTGCGGCCACCGCCCTCTGTGCACTCGTCAGTGGCGTCGCGTACGGCAGATCGGTCGGCGCGCGCCCGCAGCCGGGAGCGGTGCTGCCATTCGTATTGCTGGGATGGAGCGTCACCGGTGCGACACTCGGCGCGGCATTGCTGGTCGCCACTGATGCACCGATCACCGCGGCATGGCGCGCTGGGGTCGGGCTGTGCGCGGGTGTCATGCTCGTGGCGCCGCTGATGCTCGATGCGTTGACGCGCATCGAGTGGTCGCGGCTGGCGGCCCCGGCGGCGATTTTGGTCAGCGGCGCGGCATTGGCGGCGCTCAGCAGTTTCGCGCCTACCGCGGCATCGTTGCCCAGTCTCATTTATGTCGGCGCCATGTTCGTTGCAGCAGTGGCGGCGGCGGATCGCATGCGAATTGCGCTGGGCATGAGTTGCGCATCCGTCGCTGCGGTGCTCGTCGGCTTGAGCCCGCTTGGCTATCCACTGTTGGTGTCAGCGGGCGCCATCGGGGTGGCGATGGCGGTTCTCAGTGTGGCTGCACGTGCCGCGGGGCGCAGCGCGCGCGAGGACATGCTGCGATTCATTCCAGTGGGAATTGCGCGCGTTGGCCTCGACGGGCGTTTGATGGATACCAACCCGACATTCCACGCCCTCACCGGGCTCAGCGACACAGCCAGCAACTGGCTCGCGTCGGTGGACGGCGAGGATCGTGCGCGCATCGCTGCCGCCTGGGCCGTTGCGCGCCAGGCGGGCACGGCATTCGATGAATCGTTCCGCGTCGCGGACGCGCAACCGCGGCGTTGGGTTTCGGTTCGCATCGCGCCGGAAATGCTCGATGGGCAGACCGTTGGATTCATCGGCAGCGTCAGCGATGTCACCAAACAGCGAACCTTTGAGGAAGCACGGGATCGACTGCAGGCGCAATCGGAAGCGGTACTCCACACGGCGGTTGATGCAATCGCCACGATCGACGTGGCAGGCATCGTGCTGTCGTTCAATCGCGCAGCGCAGCGGATGTTCGGCTATACGCCGGATGAAATTCTTGGCCGCAACGTAGAAGTACTGATGCCCGAACCGCACCGCAGCGGGCACGATGCGTACATTGCTGCCTACCTGCGCACGGGCCAGCCGCGCATCATTGGCATTGGACGTGAGTTGGAGGCGCGCCGTAAGGATGGTTCATTGCTTCCGATCTCCCTTGCTGTGAGCGAAGTGGTTGTCGATGGCCAGCGCACTTTTACCGGGATCATGCGTGACATGAGCCTCGCACGCTCCGCCCAGGAAGAAATCGGGCGTCAGAACGAGCGCCTGCTGGTGACGGTGAGGAATGCGCCGATGGGCATCGTCACCTACCGGTTCGGTGAGTCGTTTGCATCCACGAATCAAGCCTTCGAGTCGATGCTGGGATTCGCCGGCGCGGAGCTCGAGCGTCACAGTCTGACGTCGCTGACGCATCCGGATGACCAGGCAGATCTGGCGAAGCTGGTCGACGATGCACATCAGGGTCGCGTCGAGCAGTTTTCCCTGCAACTGCGGCTGCTACACAAATCCGGCACGCCCATCCACGTCATCGTGCACAACGCGGTGACGCACGATCAGCACGGGGCGCCGGATCTCGTCATCGCGCAGGTGGAAGACCTCACCACCCAGATTCAAGCAAAGGAAGTGGAGCGTCAGCAGCAGGACCGCCTCACTCACGCTGCCCGCCTGAGCACGCTGGGGGAGATGACGGCCGGCATTGCACACGAGATCAATCAGCCGCTCACCGCTATTTCGATGTACGCGCAGTCGGGCGTGCGCATGCTCGACGGCGGTGTTCCGAAGCCGGAACGGCTGCGGGAAGCGCTGGAAAAGCTCACGGCGCAGTCGCTGCGTGCGGGCGCGGTGATTGATCGCATCCAACGGCTGGTGCGGCGGCAGGAAACCCTGCTCGAGGCCGTGCAGCTGAATGAATTGATTCACGACATCCTGCGGCTGGCGGAGAGCGATGCGCGCGTGAACGACATCCAGATTGCGCTGGACCTGGGTGAGAATCTGCCCATCGTGAATGCAGACCCCATTCAAATTCAGCAGGTGGTTCTCAATCTACTGCGCAACGGCATCGACGCGATGCGCAGCATCGGTTGCAGCCATGGCAGCACAATCCGCGTGATCACGCGCGCTTCAGGCCGCAGTTCCGTGATGCTCTCGGTCTGCGATTCCGGTACAGGCGTCAGCACGGAATTCGCCGCCCAGCTGTTCACTCCCTTTGCCACCACCAAAGACAATGGCATGGGCATGGGCCTGTCCATTTGTCGCTCCATCATCGAGGCGCACGGCGGACAGCTGGGGTATCAGAATAATTCCGATCACGGCGCCACGTTCTATTTCAATCTTCCGGCGGGACATTCCCATGCAGAAAGCTGAATTACCCAAGGTGCATGTGATCGACGACGATGAGGCCGTTCGCGACTCGATCAGTATGTTGCTCGACACCGTCGATGTGCCGCACGCACTTTACGCATCGGCAATCGAATTCCTGGACGGCTACGACACCCGGGTGCAAGGCTGTCTGGTGCTGGATATCCGTATGCCCGAGATGACTGGGCTGCAACTGCAGGAAGAGTTGAATCGGCGCGATGCGACGCTGCCGATCATTTTCATCACCGGCCACGGCGACATCCCGATGGCGGTCGAAGCGATGCGCCGCGGCGCCGTGGATTTCATCCGCAAACCTTTCGGCGAAGACGATCTGCTGGAACGCATCAACGAAGCGCTGCAGATGGACGCCGAGACGCGTGTTGCCCGTACCGCGCTCGCCGAATTGCAGCAGCGCTGCCAGACGCTGTCCCCACGCGAGGTTGAAGTATTCGAACGCGTCGCCGCCGGCCAGGCCAACAAGGTGGTCGCTATCGAGTTGGGTATCAGCGAGCGCACCGTGGAGATTCACCGCGCCCAGGTGATGCAGAAGATGGGGGCCCGGGCGCTGGCGCAGCTGGTGCGCATGAAGATCGATCTGGAGCAGGCCGAGCAGGCCGGGCATTGACGCTGGCTTCGGCGTAGACGCCCCGCGGCAGATGGCCACGCCTGATACCACACCCCCCAGCATGGCGATGCTGCGCAGGCGGGCACGGCAGTGCGGCGTAATGCTGATGCGATTCGGGATGCGTCTGAGCGTCGCCGAGTCCTGCACTGGCGGCCTGCTCGCAGCCACGTGTACAGAAATCGTCGGCAGCTCCAACTGGTTCGAGTGCGGTTTCGTCACCTATCGATTGTCGGCGAAGACCCGGGTGCTGGGTGTCGCGGCGCCAACGCTCGCACGCTGGGGCGCGGTCAGTGAACCCACGGCGCGGCAGATGGCCGAAGGCGCCCTGGCAGCCTGCGATGCGCACGTTGCGGTCAGCATCACGGGCGTCGCCGGTCCGGGCGGTGGCGACATCGATCACCCGGTGGGCACAGTCTGGTTCGCCTGGGCCGTGCGCGAGGGCGCAGCGACACGCACCATCGCTACCGCACGCCACAAACTCACCGGCACGCGTAGTCAGATCCGCCGCTGCGCGGTGGGCATTGCCCTGGATGGGGTTATCGCCATACTGGACAACGCGTAGGAGGGGCTTCAGCCCCGATCCTTTTCATAGGCTTCTCAGATAAGGATCGGGGCTGTAGCCCCTCCCACCGGTCCCTCCAACAGGCGACGGCCAGTCCCACCGCAAGGAGATTGCAATGATCAGACTCGTCTTCCTGTTGCGCCGCAAGGCAGGCCTTTCCCTCGAAGAGTTTCATCGCTATTGGCGGGACGATCACGGCCCGCTCGTGGCGGGCTACGCAAAACACATCGGCGTGTCGCGCTATGTCCAGTCGCATCGCCTGGACGACGACACCAACGAACGCATGCAGAAAGCCCGTGGCGGGATGGAGCCGTCTTACGACGGAGTGGCCGAGCTGTGGTGGGAAACCGAAGCTGCGCTAACCGAGACACTGGGGGGCACGGCCGGGCAGGCCGCGGCAGCGGCCCTGCTGGAAGACGAGCGGCGCTTCATCGATCTGCCGAACTCACCGCTATGGTTGAACCATGAATATCCACAGGTGAATCCCACGCCGGAAGATCTGGTGGCGCGGCCGAAGAGCGGCATCGTGAAGCTGCACTTTCCGTTGCGTTTCAGGACCGATCTCGATGCTGACACCGCACGAACGTACTGGCGCGCAAACCACGGGCCCCTGATCCGATCACACGCTCCGGCGTCTGGCATCCTGCGCTACCTGCAGGTGCATCGTTACGCCAGTCCGCTCGAAGCGGCACTGCGCGAGGCGCGCGGCACGAGCGTGCCGGCATACGACGGCCACGCGGAGGTGTGGTTTGACCGCGGCGTGTCCCGATCATCTGCCGAGGCGATCGCTGCCGGGCGTGCCGCAGTGGAAGACGAGGCGAAGTTCATCGATTTCAAGCGATCGACGCTGTGGATCGGCAAAGAACACGTCGTCATCGATCGACGCTGACTGCCGACTATTGACCCGCGTCGTAGCTTGCCACCAGGCGCTTCGGCGCCACCATCCGCCAGGCGCGCTCGATCAGATCCGGCAGCACATCGCTGCGCACCTCATCCAGACGGACGAGGATCATCGGATAGTTCTCGTAGTGATCTGTCAGAAAGAATGCTTCAGGCGCCGCCTGCAGGAGCATCTGGCGGTCGACGAAGTCGCAATGCAGCGCAAGACCACCTTCCGCCTCGCTGCGCAGGCGCGCCATCAACTTGCCCTTCACCTTGATCGACGGCGTACCGTAGGACGTACTCAGCTCCACGCCCGGCAATGCCAGCGCCAAACGGCACACGCGCTCGTAAGCACGCCGGGCTGCCGCCGTCGGCGGAATGGATTTTGTTTTGGGAGTCGTTCGCCGCGCCTTGGGCATGCCTCATTAAAATGTCGCCCCTGCGGGAGGTCCAGCTCAGGAGGGTGTCGTAAAAGTCCGATTGAAAGTTGTGGGAGCGACTTTAGTCGCGATTTGATTAGACAAAATCAAATAGTTAATCGCGGCTGAAGCCGCACCCACAGAGCATCTGGCGACTTCTGCGACACCCTCTCAGCCCTCCCCCACCCGTACAGCCAGCACATCGCAGCGCGCACCATGCAGCACAGCATTCGCAGTAGAGCCCAGCAACAGTCGCCAGCCATGACGGCCATGACTACCCACCACGATCAGATCCACCGCTTTGTCTTCGGCCAGCCGCAAGATCTGGGTGGCGGCATGACCACGCTCCAGGTATTGATGGGCGGTGGCTATGGATGCGCGATCGCCTAATTGCGCGAGCTGCTGCGTCGCACGCGCCAGCAGATCCGCCTCGAATGAATCCGGCAGCGCCCCCAGTGCAGGCTCCAGACCGTAATAGAAGTAGGCGGGTTCCAGTACATGTACGACGCCGAGCTGACCGCCCGCGTCCACTGCTTGCGCTGCGCGCTGCATCACGGGCTCCGTTTCGCCGGCGAGATCCACCGCCACCAGTACGTTCTTGTAGCCCACCACATGACCTCCGCGAATTTCGCTGACCGACCCTAGTTGCTGCGCCCCACCGCCGCCATTGCGGGAACCCCCTATACAGCCTCGCCAATGCGAGACGAGAATGGACGCCACTTCCGCCTTAGGCAACTGCGCCAATCAACTCCGCCGTGGGTAACGCATGATTGAGAGCCTCCTCATTGCTGCCGATGATCCCGATTCGTTGCCTGAAACGCTGGCAAAAGCCGCGACCATCGAACATTTCACCGGTGCAACGCTGCGCGTCGCGATGACGCTCTACGATCCCATTGCCGAGGAACCGGCGGCGCATTTCAGCCCGACGGAGACCCAAGCGATTATCGATCGGTTGATGGCAACCGAGGCGCGCGCGCTCGCCGCACAGGTCGCGCCGTTCGCCTCGAAGGTGGCGGAGATCGACAGCCGCATCGTCTGGGCCAAGGATACTGCCGCCGGGCTCATTGCCGAAGCACGCCGCGTACCCACCTCGTTGCTGATCAAGCCGCGCCAGGCACACTCGAGTCTAGCGGACATCCTGCACGCCCCGGTCGACTGGCGGCTGATGCGGGATGCGCCGTGCCCGGTGCTCTTTACCAACCGCACCCCGTGGCGCAAACCCGTCGTCATCCTGGCCGCGCTCGATGCGGCCGATACGACCCACGACGCGCTCAATCGCACGATTATCCGTTACGCGCAGCAGTTCCAAGGCGTGCTCGACGGGCAACTGCATCTCGTGACAGCGCATCCCGATCTCGGGCAGAGCGTCAATGCCTATCAGGTGGCCGATGACTTCGAGGGCATGAAGCAATCCATGCGGCAAAGCCGTCACGCGCTGCTGCAGCACTATGTCGATGCATTACAGGTTACGAATGCACAGATCCATGTGGTGGCCGGCAAACCCCAACGCGTGATCTCGAACCTCGCGCAGGAACTGGGGGCCAGCCTGGTCGTGGTGGGCACCGCGGCAAGGCGGGGATTGGGCAAACTGCTCATCGGCAATACCGCCGAGGACATCGGCCGTCACCTCGCAACTGATTTGCTGACGGTGCGCGAAGCCGACGCTTGATATCGCGGGAGAAAATCGTGGGCGAGGCGTTGGTTCCGATGGCTTATGTGGGAGGGGCTTCAGCCCCGATCCTTGTTGCTGGCTTCTCGGCCAAAGTTCGGGGCTGAAGCCCCTCCCACACGGCGTAGCCAACGGCACACCCTTAACTGGTTCAGGAACACACGCATGTCATTAGCAATTGAACACCCCGACTACAACTATCGCGTCGTGCGCCAGTTCGCGCTGATGACCGTGGTGTGGGGCATCGTCGGGATGTCCGTCGGCGTGCTCATTGCCGGGCAACTGGCCTGGCCCGCGCTGAATTTCGACCTGCCGTGGTTGTCCTACGGACGCCTGCGCCCGCTGCACACCAACGCGGTGATATTCGCGTTCGGCGGCTGCGCACTGATGTGCAGCGCGTTCTACGTGGTGCAGCGCACGTGTCATACCCGGCTGATGTCGGACGGACTTGCGGCCTTCGTGTTCTGGGGTTGGCAACTGGTGATCGTCTCGGCGGCCATCACGCTGCCGCTGGGCATCACGACCACGAAGGAATATGCCGAACTGGAATGGCCGATCGACATTCTGATCACGCTGGTGTGGGTAACCTTCGGTATCGTCTTTTTTGGCACCATCGCGCGGCGCACGGTCAATCACATCTACGTTGCCAACTGGTTCTTTGGTGCACTGATCATTGGCG
>JAQBCT010000064.1:0-2957 GCA_032124855.1 Gammaproteobacteria bacterium | reverse complement strand
CGACTGGTTCGAAATTCTCTCCGAGAATTATCTCGTCGCGGGCGGCAAGCCGCTTTACTACCTGGATAAGATCGCTGAACGCTATCCCGTCGTGATGCACGGCGTATCGATGTCCATCGGCAGTGCGGATGCCCTGGATCGCGACTATCTGGGACGACTCAAACGACTCGCTGATCGCGTCCAGCCGCGATGGATCTCCGACCATCTGTGCTGGACCGGGGTGGGCGGTCACAACTTCCACGACCTGCTGCCGCTGCCGTACGACGAGGCCGTGGTAGCGCACATCGCGGCGCGCGTGCGCCAGGTGCAGGAATTTCTGGGGCGACGCATTCTGCTCGAAAATGTGTCGAGCTACCTGCAGTACAACCACTCCGCCATGAGCGAATGGGAATTCGTTTCGGCGGTGGCCGAAGAGGCAGATTGTCTGCTGCTGCTGGACGTCAACAACATCTACGTCAGTGCCATGAATCACGGTTTTGATCCCGTTGCATACATCGATGCGATCGACGTATCGCGCGTGCAACAGATCCATCTTGCCGGTCACCGCAACTTCGGCGACTACATCATCGACAGCCACGACCAGCCGATCATTGATGAGGTGTGGCAGCTGTACGGCCATGCACTGCGGCGCTTCGGTGCCGTATCCACCATGATCGAGCGTGACGACAATATGCCGCCCTTTGCGGAACTGTTGGCAGAGCTCGAACGGTTGCGGCGCGTTGCGCACGACGCTCTGGGCGAGGAATGAATTCACTCCAACAATTGCAAAGCGCGTTTGCGCGGTTTCTGCGCAGCGGTGATCCGGCGATCGCAGCCGCTGTTGCTTCGACGCCGCAACTGGCGGCGCAGTCGCGCCTGGAAATCTATTCCAGCGGCTATAAGGCGCGTTTGCGCGAGGCGATCACCAAAGATTTCCCCGTGCTGCGCAGCGTGATTGGCGACGAGGCATTCACGGTGCTGTGCCTGCGCTACATCGATGCATGGCCATCCATGTCCTTTACGCTGCGGGACTTCGGGGCGCATTTGCCCGAGTTTGTCGCGCGCGCCGCGGATATCGCGAATCCTCGTTTCCTGGGCGAACTCGCCCGATTCGAGTGGGCGTTCATCGAGGCATTCGACGCGGCGGATGTACCTTCGATCGGCCCGGCGGCAATGGGGGATATCGCCGGCCAGGATTGGCCGGCCGTGCGCTTCGAAGCGCATCCGTCAGTGCAGGCGCTGGCCATCGGTTTCAACACACTGCAGATCTGGGATGCCGTGAAGGCGCAGCAGCCACCGATGCGCCCGGTCGAGCGCACTGAATCCGCAGGCGCATTGATCTGGCGTCGCGCATTGACCACGGTGTTTCGCTCCACGGCCGATGACGAACTGATGCTCTGGCGCCGGCTGGCTGCGGGCGCCGATTTCGCGACGCTGTGCGCGGTACTGGCGGATCGTCTGCCGGCAGACGACGTACCCGTGCGTGCCGCGACGCTGCTGCGTGGCTGGCTCGCTGAAGGACTGATCAGTTCGCTTCGCGTGCAGCAGGGCTGAGCCAGGCAAAGGCAATCCCCACGGCTGCCATGGTCCACACGATCAGTGCGCCGGTGGGCAGGTCGGTGAGCACGGAAACGATTAGCCCAGAAATATAGCCCAGCGCACCCACGGCATAGGCCAGGGGCAACTGCGCATGACTGGCATTGCGTGAGGCCAGCGCCGGGATGATGAGCGTCGAGAACACGAGATAGATGCCGACCACCTGCACCGAGGCGGTGACAGACAGGCCGAACAGCAGATAGAAGCCCAGCCGCCCCAATCGCGCCGCGCCCATGCCGAACCAGGCGGCCAGCACGATGGCCGTCAGCCCGCCAAGCCACGCGAGTTGCGCGGTGTCCACCCAGAGGATCTGGCCCACGAGCATGTCCTTGAGATATTCACCGGCATGCGGGTTGCCGGCGAGCAGCAGGATCTGCACCGTGGCCGCTAGCACGAAGACCGTGCCGATGATGCCTTCCTGAATGCTCGGCCAACGCCGCTCGGTCCACGTCAGAAACAGCGCGCCCGATAGCGCGGCGGTGAGCGCAGAGATCTGCACGGCGTAGCCGGTGGTCTGCCAACCAAAGTAGTCGGCCGCGATTACCCCCACGCCGGCGATCTGCGCAATGGCGATGTCGATGAACACGATGCCGCGTCGCAATACTTGTATGCCCAGCGGCACGTGCGTGGCGCACACCAGCAGCCCGGCGAGCATGGCGGGCCATAGAATTCCGAATTCAATTTCCGCCATGGTCGATTCTCGCTTTGTTGAGGCGCGCGACGATGTCGTCGAACAGGCCGAACAGATCCTTGGCGGCGGGCGTGCCGCCCACCGTGTAAGGCAATTCCACCAACGCAACGCCCGTATGCTGCGCGAGCCACGCGGGCGCCTTCGGATCCGTATAGACGCTGCGCGTGATGGCGTCGGCGCCGTCGCGTTGTATGCGTTCCACCAGTTCGGCCAGATAGCCTGCGCTGGGCGGAATGCCGGGCTTGGGTTCGATGTCCATGACATCCACCATGCCGAGCCACGCGATGAGATGGGTGGCGTCCTTGTGATAAGGCACCAGTCGCATCCGCTTCAGCGGCGCGGCGTCCTTATCCCAACGCACAATGGCGGCGGCCCAGCGTCGTTGAAAGTCGTCGGCGCGCGCGACGTACATCGCTTTCTGCTGGGGATCCAGTGTGATCAGACGCTCGGTGAGCGCCGTGGCGACACGCGCGATGTTGCGCGGATCCAGCTGGATGTGTGGATTGCCACCGGGATGGATGTCACCCGCGGCGCGATCCAGCGCAACGGTTACATCCAGCCGTGGTACGAAGTCCGCAGCGGCCAGATAACCTGGCGTACCCGGTTGTACGTCACGATTGCCAGCGGTCTGCAGCAGCACGGGCAGCCAGCCCACTTCCAGCTCCGCGCCCGTGCAGATCACGAGATCCGC
>JAQBCT010000063.1:0-17730 GCA_032124855.1 Gammaproteobacteria bacterium | reverse complement strand
TGGCACGCCTTGCAGGGTGCTCTGGAGTAGCACGCCCCGTGCGAACCCCGCGCAGTTTCGCCTACCAGCGCCATCCGGATCAGGATCGCTTGGCGCCCGCGCACCATCGTGTAGTTGTTGTCGGGGCAGGTCCAACAGGCTTGGCGCTCGCCATCGATCTCAAGCTGCATGGGGTCGACTGTGTGGTTGTGGATGACAACGACACCGTATCCGTCGGCTCCCGCGCGATTTGTTTTGCGCAGCGCACCCTCGAGATATTCGATCGCTACGGCTGCGCGCAGGCGATGCTTGAGAAGGGCGTGCAGTGGCGGAAGGGCAAAGTATTCTTTCGAGACGAACTGATCTACGAATTCGACCTGCAACCGGACAGCGGCTACCGGATGCCGGCGTTCATCAATCTGCAACAGTACTTCGTGGAGGAAATTCTCATCGACCGCGCGGTGGCGCTGGGTGTTTCCCCCATCCGCTGGCGCAACCGCGTGGTTGCGCTTGACGCATCGACACCCCCCACACGCGTGACGCTCGAAACGCCGCAGGGACGCTACGCGCTCTCTTGCGACTATCTGCTGGTGGCCGATGGTGCGAACAGCGATGTGCGGCGCATGATGGAACTGACGGCGGCGGGGCAGGTATTCAACGATCGATTCCTGATCACCGATATCCGGATGACAACGGATCTGCCCACCGAGCGGCGCTTTCACTTCGATCCGTCGTTCCATCCAAATCAGTCCGTACTCCTGCATCGTCAGGCAGACGATGTGTGGCGCATCGACTTCCAGTTGGGTGCGCAAGCCGATGCGGAAGCGGAGCTCAAGCTAGAGATGATCGAGCCTCGCGTGCGTGCGATGCTGGGAGACGTGGCGCGCTGGTCGCTCGAGTGGGCCAGCGTCTACACGTTTCGATGCCAGAAACTGGATCGATTCATCCACGGCGGCATCATTTTCCTGGGTGATGCGGCCCACCAGGTGTCGCCGTTTGGTGCGCGTGGCGCCAACGGCGCAGTGCAGGGTGCCGAGAATCTCGCGTGGAAACTGGCGCGCGTGCTGCGCGGCGATGCACCGGATGCGCTGCTCGCCAGCTACGACCTGGAACGCCAGCGTGCGGCGCGCGAGAATATTCTCAACTCCACGCGCGCAACCGACTTCATCACACCCAAAAGTGCAATCAGCCGGGTCTTTCGTGATGCAGCCCTCACGCTCGCCCGCGATCACCCCTTTGCGCGCTCGCTGGTGAATAGCGGACGGCTGTCCGTGCCCTGTTGCTATATCGATTCGCCGCTGAATACGCCGATTCTGGAGCCCGCCCGCGACGGCGTCGTACCGGGTGCGGTCGCACCGGATGCGCCCATCGACGTTGCCGGGCACCGGACCTGGTTACAGACGCTGCTGGGCGGGCGCTTCGTCCTGCTGATGGGGGGTGCGGCCCCGACAGGTCTCGAATCAGACGAGGATCTGGTGGTGGTCTGTATAGACGGCCCGCGACGGTCAGCCGACCAGATTGAGGCGGTGGATGTGGACGGGCTGGTTCGACAACGCTATGCCCTTCATTCAGGCAGCGGTTATCTGATCCGCCCGGATCAGCATGTGTGCGCGCGCTGGCGACACGTGGAGGCTGCGGCGGTGCGCGCCGCGCGGGGTCGCGCGCTCGGCACCGCGATGCCGGAGGCCGCGTGAGCAGCCTCAATCTAAATTCGAATTTCGCGGACGCCGATGCCTTCTACACCGCGCTCATCAATGGCCACCGGGGTCTGAGCGATAGCGATAGCACGGCATTGAATGCCCGTCTCATCCTGATCCTGGCCAACCACATCGGCGATCACGCGGTATTGTTGCAAGCGCTGGACGTCGCGCGACGTTCGCTCGACGAAACGCTGAGCCCCCATGAACACACCTGAAATGAACGATCCAACGGGCAATCCGGCCGGTACCGACGGTTTCGAATTTGTCGAATATGCCGCACCTGATCCCCAGCTGCTGCGCGCGCTGTTCGCACAGATGGGTTTCCCGGTAGTTGCGCGGCATCGTTCGAAGAACGTGACGTTGCACAAGCAGGGCGACATCAACTTCATCATCAACGCCGAACCCGACAGCTTCGCGCAACAATTTGCGCGGCAGCACGGTCCGTGCGCCTGCGCGATGGCCTTTCGGGTGAAGGACGCGCGGCATGCGCTCGACTGGGTGGTGAAGCAGGGTGCGACGGTATGTCCCACGAATCCGGGTCCGATGGAGCTGAATATTCCCGCCATCGAAGGCATCGGCGGAAGCCGGCTGTATCTGGTTGACCGGTATGGTGACGATACGATCTACGACGTCGATTTCGTTTTCGAAGCCGACTGGCGGCAGACGATGCAGCGCTGCAGTACGGCGCTCACCTACATCGACCACCTGACCCACAACGTACACCGCGGTCACATGAATCAGTGGGCGCAGTTTTACGAACGGCTGTTCGGCTTTCGAGAATTGCGCTACTTCGATATCGAAGGACAGATGACGGGGCTGATCTCAAAGGCTATGAGCAGTCCATGCGGCAAGATCCGCATCCCGCTGAATGAGAGTCAGGACGAGCTGAGCCAGGTTGAAGAGTTCCTGAAGGACTATCGCGGCGAGGGCATTCAACACATCGCACTGGGCTCGCGCGACATCTATGAATCTGTCGAGCGCCTCAGCACCGCCGGCGTGGCCCTGCAGGATACGCCGGATACCTATTACGAGGACGTGGATGCGCGCGTGGCGGGGCATGGTGAGGATCTTGCCGCGCTGCGTCGGGGTCGTATTCTGCTGGACGGTGCGCCCGCGCAAGGACAAGGCGTGCTGTTGCAGATCTTCACGCAGCCGGTCATCGGCCCGATTTTCTTCGAGATCATCCAGCGCAAGGGCAACGAAGGCTTTGGTGAGGGCAACTTCCGCGCGCTGTTCGAGTCCATCGAACGCGATCAGATGCGCCGCGGCGTCTTGCCCCAGCCCAGGAGGCCCGATGACGAGTAGCGCCGATACGCTGCGTTATCAGTCGGGTTTCGGCAACGAACACGAAAGCGAAGCTGCGGCGGGTGCGTTGCCGCGCGGTCAGTTCAGTCCGCAACGCGCGCCGCTCGGGCTGTACAACGAACAGTTTTCCACGACCGCATTCACCGCGCCGCGTGCGCAGAACCGCCGTACGTGGATGTACCGGCTGCGGCCGTCGGTGGTGCAGGGTGATTTCGTCCGGGCGGACACGCCCCATCCGCGGCTGCGCAGCGCCCCGATTGACGATGTCGCGGCACCACCCAACCAGTTGCGTTGGAATCCGCTGGAGATGCCCCGGGCATCCACCGATTTCATCGATGGCCTGGTCACGCTGGCCGCCAACGGTGATGTCCGCTCGCAGTCGGGGCTCGCCGTGCACCAGTATCTGATTAATCAGTCGATGCACACCCGATTCTTCTACGACGCGGACGGCGAGCTGCTGATCGTGCCGCAGGCGGGCGGCCTGCGGTTGCACACCGAATGCGGCATGCTGGACGTCGCGCCGGGGGAGATCGCGGTGATGCCGCGCGGCATGAAGTTCCGAGTTGCGCTCTTGGACGACACCGCGCGCGGCTATGTCGCCGAGAACTACGGCGCGCCGCTGACGTTGCCGGAGCGCGGTGTGGTCGGGGCGAACGGTCTGGCCAACGCGCGCGACTTTCGTTATCCGGTTGCCGCGTTCGAGGATCGTGAGGGTAACTTCGAGCTGGTATGCAAATTTCTGGGTGGCCTCTTCCGCGCGCCGCTGCAGCACTCGCCACTCGATGTGGTGGCATGGGCCGGCAATTCGGCGCCGTACAAATACGATCTGGCGCGGTTCAATGTCATCAACACCGTAAGCTTCGATCATCCGGATCCATCGATCTTCACTGTGCTGACATCGGCGTCATCGACACCCGGTGTCGCCAATCTGGACTTCGTCATCTTCCCGCCGCGCTGGAGTGTCGCCGAACACAGCTTTCGCCCCCCCTGGTTTCATCGCAACGTCATGAGCGAGTTCATGGGTCTGATTCGCGGTGTATACGACGCCAAGCTCAGCGGTTTTGTGCCGGGCGGCGCCAGTTTGCACAACTGCATGAGCCCGCATGGTCCGGATGCGCAGGCCTATGAGCGCGCCAGAACCGCGTCGTTGGCACCCGAACCACCCCAGGAGACGCTGGCGTTCATGTTCGAAACGCGGCACGTGCTGATACCTACGCCGTTCGCGTTGCAGACCGGTGCGCTGCAGCACGACTACCTCGACAGCTGGCGTACGCTACCCAAACGCTTCCCCCATGCTGAATGAAACGCACGACCCGGCGCTGACCAGCTGGCTTGGCACCAGCGCTGACTTTCCGATCCAGAATCTCCCGTTCGCCGAATTTCGTCGCCGCGGTGCGGCGGAGCCGTTCCGGGGCGGTGTGGCCATCTGCAATCAGATCATCGATCTGCAAGCCGTGGCGCGACGACAGCTGTTCTCGGGGTTGCCGCACGCCGCCGCTGTCGCTGCCGCGGCACCCCAGCTGAACGACTATTTCGCGATGGGACATCAAGCCTGGTCCGCGCTGCGCTTTGCCCTCTCCCGGGCGCTGCGCGTGGGTGCGCCGCAGGAGGATGCGTTACGCGCCTGTCTGGTGGCGCAGACAGACGCCGAGTTCGCGCTGCCGTGTCGAATCGGTGACTACACGGACTTCTATGCGTCCAAATATCACGCCACCGCAGTGGGGCGGCAGTTCCGGCCCGACAATCCGCTGCTGCCGAACTACCATTGGATGCCCATCGCCTACCACGGCCGCGCCTCGTCCGTCGTCGTATCGCCTGCTTCAATCAGACGTCCCAACGGCCAGCTGAAGGGGCCAGATGACGCGCAGCCACGCGTGGGGCCGAGCGCGCGACTGGATTACGAAGTGGAAGTGGGGATCGTCATTGGCGTGGGCAATTCAGCCGGTGTACCGATTCCGATCGACGCCGTCGATGAGCATGTTTTTGGCGTATGCCTGCTCAACGACTGGTCGGCGCGTGACATTCAGGCGTGGGAATACCAGCCGTTAGGTCCCTTCCTGGCGAAGAATTTTGCGACCTCGATCTCGCCGTGGCTGATCACACTGGAAGCGCTGGCGCCATTTCGTCGCCCGTGGACGCGCGATGCACTCGAGCCGCAGCCGTTGGCCTATCTGGATTCGCCGCAGCACCGCCAGGCGGGTTCGTTCGACATTCAACTGACGGCTTCGCTGCGCTCGGCCGCGATGTGGTGCGCGGGACACGCGGCGCAGCGGCTGTCGAGCACCAGCTTTCGCCATTCGTACTGGAGCGTTGCGCAGATGGTGGCGCACCACACTGTGAACGGCTGCAATTTGCTGCCTGGTGACTTGCTCGGCAGCGGCACGCAGTCCGGCCCCGAACCCGAGGAGGCCGGTTCGCTGGTGGAACTCACCGTCGGTGGCTCGCGTCCGCTGACGCTGCCCGACGGTGAGCACCGCACGTTCCTCGCGGACGGTGACACCGTCACCCTGAGCGCATGGTGCCAGGCAGCAGGTGCTGAGCGCATCGGATTTGGCGAGGTGTCGGGTACTGTCGCGGCCGCGTAGGCGTGGTGCCACATTCTGAATCACCAATGGCATCATGGAGGTCCCGCGCTCTTAAGGAGATGGCGATGGCCAATCAATCTGTCGTGCTCGACGCAATCAAGATCCGGGCGCGCGCCGTGATACCCATCGTGAAGGCGCTGGAGCGGGAGCTGGGTGCGGTACGCGCACACGCCATCGTGGGTGGAGCCATCGCCGATGACTACGCGCAGTGGCAGGCACGCCGCATTCCCACACGCAATCTGCATCCCCGTGCGGGTCAGGCCGACGATGAATTTCCGGTGATTGCCGAGGTGGTGGATGACACTGACACCCGCTACAGCGTCAACATGGTGCGCTGCGGATTTGCCGACTACTTCCGCAGCATTGGCGAGCCGCAGATCGGCGCATTGCTCACCTGCGGCGTTGACTTTGCCAACGAAGCGAGTCTGCGACCGAACTGGCAGTTTCAACGCAGCCAGACCTTGATGCAGGGCGCGACGCATTGTGATTTTCGCTGGCGTCTGAAGGACCCGTCCGAGGAGTAGCTGTCCATCGCTACGCTGCATCTGATCTGTGGTCTGCCGTGCGCGGGCAAAACGACCTACGCGATCACGCTCGCGCAGCTGCGCGGGGCGTTGCGCCTGACGCCCGATGAATGGCTGGTCCGATTGATCGGCGCGGAGCCGCGATGGGATCGACTGGAAGCCGCCCGCGACCCGATCGAGGCCCTGTTGTGGGAGCACGCGGTGGGTCTCTTGACGCGCGGTGTCGATGTGATCCTCGACTTCGGATTCTGGGCGAAATCAGAGCGCGAGAACTATCGCGCGCGCGTCCGCACTGGGCGTGCGCAGTGAATTGCACTACCTGCACGCGCCGCTCGATGTCCTTCGCGCGCGGCTCGCGGCGCGCAATGCGATGCGTCCGGTGGGCACGTTCCGCATTGATGAAAGCTACCTGGCAACGTGGTCGAATTTATTCGAGCCACCTGACGCGGATGAACTGAGACCCGTGGAATCAGGTACGGCGTCGTCGTCGATGCGCGCGGGCCAGGTCGTCATCGTGCCCCACCAATCGGCCTGGGTCGCGCAGTACAGCGCAGTTGCGCGCACGTTGAGCGATGCGCTGGGCACGCTTGCATTGCGGATCGATCATATCGGCTCCACAGCGGTGCCGGGGTTGAACGCGAAGGACATCATCGACGTGCAGATCAGCGTGGCGCGCCTCGACGAATCCGTTGACGCCGCGCTGCGCTCGGCCGGTTTTCGGCGAATCGAGGCGGTTCAACGCGACCATCGGCCGCCGGGCGTCGCGGGCAGCGATGCAGAGTGGGAAAAATGGTTCTATCGCGAACCCCCAGATGTCCGGCGCACACACATCCATGTACGCGTGATGGGTCGTTCGAATCAGCGTTATCCGCTGCTGTTTCGTGACTATCTGATTGCGCATCCGGATACGACCGCGGCCTATGGCATCCTCAAGCACCGCCTGGCAGCATCGTTGGCGAATGCGGATGATTACCCCGACGTGAAGGATCCGGCGGTCGACCTGATCTATCTGGCGGCGCAAGAGTGGGCAAATTCGTGCGGCTGGCAGGGCGCCGACAATCCGCAAGTGGAGAAGACGTAATGGTGCGTGGCAGCTGTTTATGCGGGGGCATCGTATTTGAAGTGGCTGAGTTCACCGGCCCGTTCGAGCTGTGTCATTGCTCGCGTTGCCGCAAGGTAACCGGTTCGGCCTATATGGCGGGGGTGGTGGCGCCCCGCGCGGGGTTCCAGATGGTGCAGGGCGCGGACCTGATCGTCACATACGATGCGCCGCTGCGGGATCGATCGCCGCCGTATCGGGTGTGCTTCTGCTCCCGCTGTGGCTCACCGTTGCCGGATCCTTCAGGCGATTCGCCCTGGATCGAAGTGCCGGCCGGTCTTCTCGATGAATCGCCGGGCGTGCTCCCGGACAAGCACATTTTCATTGAAAAGAAGGCACTCTGGGACCGCATCACGGATGGCTTGCCGCAACTCGATGAGGCGGCGTTGCGGGTATATCGGGCGAAAGCTAGATGAGCCAATTGTTCACGACACCTGGCGTCACCCCGATGGCGCGCGAAGCACCATGAAACTCGAACTCATCACCCGCCGCGACGATCTGCTGATCCGCAGGATGGTGCTGGAACCCGGCGAGTCGATGTTCTGGCACCACGATGTCTGCGAACGCTTCTCGGTCGTCGTGCGCGGTGATGCGCTGGGCGTCCAGTTTCTGGACGACCCAATCATTCAGCCGCTCGTCATTCATCCGGGCCTGGCGGATTGGGATGTGCCCGAACCGCGCGTGCATCGCGCGATCAACATCGGGGTGGAAACATTCGAAGAAGTGGTCACCTTTTTGCTGCGCGCGCCAGACCAGGATCCGCAGCCCGTCCACAATCCCGTTCACCCCATCCCGGAGGTCCCGCGTGATGGCTGATCTACCGGAACACGTTCGACGCAATCGCGCCGTATGGGATGTCTGGGCCGCCGAGTACGTATCGGGTGCCGAACGTAACTGGCAGCAATCCACCCCGACGTGGGGTATCTGGGATACACCGGAGGCGAGCATCGGGATGCTCAGCGAAGATCTCGCCGGCAAGGATGCCATCGAACTGGGTTGCGGTACGGCCTATGTATCGGCCTGGATGGCACGGCGCGGTGCCCGCGTGACCGGCATCGACAACTCTGCAGTGCAACTGGAAACCGCGCGCCGCCTGAAGCGCGAGCACGGCCTGCAGTTCCCGCTGCTGCACGGCAATGCCGAGGCGGTGCCGCTGCCCGACGCCAGTTTCGATTTTGCCATTTCCGAGTATGGCGCCTGCCTGTGGGCGGATCCGCAGCGCTGGATCGCCGAAGCTGCGCGTCTGCTGCGCCCCGGTGGCGCGCTGGTATTTCTGACTAATTCGTTTCTCATGACCCTCTGCGCGCCCGAGGTCGACGGTGTGGCTGCCACCCATGAACTGGTTCGGTCCGCCTTCGATATGTATCGCATCGAGTGGTCTACGGATGAATCGGTGGAGTTTCATCTCTCACATGGCGACTGGATCCGCCTGCTGCGCCGCAATGGCTTTGAAATTGAAGACCTCGTGGAGGTGCGACCACCGGCGGATGCCACCACGCGCTACCCGTTTGTCACGCTGGAATGGTCACAACGCTGGCCCTGCGAGGAAGTCTGGAAGGCGCGCCGGCGTTGAACGAAACCACTGACGACGTTTTTGCGCGCATTGTGCAACGCTTTGCGCCGGGTGCGACGCTGCTGCGTCGTTGGCAGTTGGTCGGCGGTGTCTCGGCGCAGATGACAGCGCTCGACATCGTGTGTCGCGATCGCCAGGCGATGCGGTGGGTGGTGCGCTGTCACGGTAGCATCGACCGACAACGCAACACCGAACTCGCGCTGGATGAGTTCAGGCTGCTCGAAATGCTGTCGGAGTTCGGTGTAGCCGCGCCCACGCCGTTGCATGTCGATGCGTCGTGTACGCTCCTGGATGCGCCCTATCTGGTGCTCGGGTATATCGACGCCGACCGGGCGCCCGCGCTGCTTGACGATGCGTTGATTGACGCAATGGCTGTGCAGCTCGCGGCGATCCACCGCATCGAGGCGAGTGCCGCTGCGCTGACGTTTCTGCCGCAATCGTCTGCGTGGGTCGTGCAGCTGTTGGGCGCGCGCTCCAGCAGGCTCGATGCATCCATTCAGGAAGGCCGCATTCGCGATGCACTGGAACGCGTCTGGCCCTGGCCGCAGTCTGCGCGGAGCGCGCTGCTACACGGCGACTTCTGGCCGGGCAATCTGTTGTGGCGCGGTGGATCCATCGCGGCGGTGGTGGACTGGGAGGATGCGATGCGCGGCGATGCGCTGCTGGATGTGGCAATCGCACGCCTCGATCTGTTGTGGAGCGCGGGGGCTGCAGCGATGCAGCGCTTCACGCGCCGCTACCTTGCGCTGTCGGGTATCGATGCGACCACACTGCCTAGGTGGGATCTGTGTGCCGCGTTACGGCCAGCATTCAGGCTGTCCCATTGGGCGCGCGATGCGGCGGAACTCGCACATATGCAGCGGGGCCATGCGCAGTTCGTTGAACAGGCCTTCGCGCGTGTGGCCGACTCAGCCTGATTCAGCCAGCAGGCGCTCGCGCCGCGCAATGCTCTCGCGCGGCCAGAACTGGGCGCGATCGTAGTATTCGGGCACGGCGGGGATGGCGCCGTCCAGCACCACCCAGGGCTGCTTCGACGCGGTGAAAATGTGGATGCCGGGTGGCAGTCGATCGGGTTCGTCCAGCGTGCCAACGCGAATGAAGCGCACCGCATCGCCCGCGCCGCCGTAGTTGCTCCACAGCGCAACCCAGCAATCCGGGCACCGCGTGATACGTTGGCCGACGCCACTGTTGGACGGCGTATCGACGACGAACGGCTCACCCGCAAGCCGCGTCACACGCGCCGTTTCGATGATCGCGTTCAGCGCGAACGCCGCACCCGTTTCGCGTTGACACCAGCGGCAGTGGCAGCAGTGCACGAACAGCGGCGTATCCAGCATGCGGTAGCGGATGCGTCGGCAGGTACATCCGCCCTCGAAGGAGATCACGTTGGACTCTCGCATGGCACGGCCCCGGCGATTCGACGCGACCCAGGCTAGCCAGCCCAGGGGCACTGTTGCAAGATCCTGCGGTTCGCGCAGTTGCGCTGACGCCCGTCGCAGCGGCGTGCGCGACCTGCGTCAGCCATTGATCAGCGCGGCGTATCGATCGAGCCGGCGCAGCGTATCGTCTTGCGCACCCGGTGGCAGTGCGACGATGGCGCGCTGAACACCTGCATCGCGAAACGGTGCAATGGCTTCATCGCGTCCGCTCAGTCCGAATGCACTGATCGAAATGCTGTTCTCCGCGCGGCCGGATGCGCGCGTCAGCGCACGCAGTTTGCCAATTCCTTGCAGGACGCCGGCAGGATCGCGCACCCGCGGCAGCCAGCCATCGCCATACTTCACGATACGTCGCAACGTATGCTCCGTTTCTCCCCCGATGATGATGGGCGGGTGGGGGTGGCTCACGGGCTTGGGCCAGCACCATAACGGATCGAAGTTCACATGCGCGCCGTGGAACTCCGCCTCATCGCGCGTCCAGATCAGTTTCAGTGCCTGCAACTGCTCTTCCAGCCGTGCGAAGCGCGTCGCGTACTGCGTGCCGTGGTTTTCCATTTCGGGCCTGTTCCAGCCACCGCCCACACCGAACAACACCCGGCCTCCGGAGAGGTGATCCAGCGTCGCAACTGTCTTGGCCGTGTGAATGGTGTCGCGTTGAATCAGCAGGCAGATGCCGGTGCCGAGCTTCAGCGTCGTGGTGACACTCGCCGCGGCAGTCAACGTGATGAAGGGATCGAGCGTGTGTGCAAAATCCTGCGTCACCGGACCGCGCCCGGGATAGGGCGTCGATCCGGTGGTGGGGATGTGCGAATGCTCCGGCACCCACATCGACTCGAAGCCGCGTTCTTCGATGGCTCGGGCGAGTGCGGTAACTGGCATGGTCGTGTCGGTGGCCACAACATACAGCCCGATGTGCATACGGTGCTCTCCGTCGTCTGGGTCGCGAAATTATAGAGACCGCAGGGTGCACGCGTCTTGCGCAGCGCAATTCGATGAATAGGTCACATCGCCAGGCTGTCGTAGGGATTCAGCAGAAATCGCTCCTTCGCCAGCGCCTTGCCGTGCTCCGCAATGATCACACTCACAGACCACAGCGCCTGCTCCGCCGCGTCGGTGAACGCGCTGCCCATGACGAAGGCCGGACCAAGAAATGCCACCAGCCCTTCCTTAGCCAGCAGGTTGCGCAGGCTGGTCTGGGAGAGGTGCTCCAGTTCCTCCATCGCAAAGAAGAACGTCACGACAGTGAGATGGTCCTGCCGCCACATTTCAGCGCGGAAGGGCCGGCTGTCGGATAGCTGTCCCTCAAACCAGCCGATGTCCACGGGCGCGTCGTTGGGTTGCTGGGCCAGATTGGGGAGATAATCGGAACGGTCTGGTCGGCAGTACACAAGGTGACCGGGTGATGCAGTTCAGGTGGCGCCGCAGGCTAATGGGATTGTCGAACAGCGTCCGGTCGTGTCGGGCCACCGCCCGGTCAGCAGCGGTCAGCAGTCACGTGCGGTGGGGTCGATTGCGATAGTCGTTGGGGCTCATGCCCGTCCATTCGCGAAAGGCGCGCGCGAAATTCGACGGATCGGTGAATCCCAGCAGAAAGCCGATTTCCAGAATCGAGTGGCGACGCTGATCGATATAGCTCATCGCCAGCTCATGGCGCGTCTTGGCCAACAGATCGCGAAAGGTGACGCCCTCGGCGGCGAGGCGCCGTTGCAGCGTGCGTTCGCTCAGGAACAGCGCTGCGGCGATCTGTGCGCGGCTCGGAGTGCCGCGCGGCAGCAGGTCGATCAGCTCCATGCGAACGCGCAGAACAATGTCATCGCGGTCGAAGCCAGCCAGGTAGCGGTGCACCACGTCGTCGTTGGCGCGGGCAACCGCGGGATTCTGGCGCGTGAGTACCCGAGTGGCCGCAGCGCGATCGAACGTCAGCGCATTGTGCGGCGCGTCGTAGACGACCGGGTGGCCGAAGAACTGGGCCAGCATCGCCGCGCACGGCGGCTCGGCGCGCGTCATCGCGATGCTCACGGGGCGAAACTCGGGTTCCGTCACGGCGCGGCACAGATTGATGACGGCGCAGAACGCGGCATCGATGCTCTCCTGCGGCATGGTCCCGGGTGTTACTTCCACTATTTCGAATCGCACGCCGTCGCCTTCGACTTCGACGCGAAAATCGAGCCCGGTGGTGAGCATGCGGTCGTAGCGCGCCAGGCGGTCGAGTCCGTCGAGCAGGGTCCGGCTGGCGAGGATCGCGTAGCCCACGGCGTGCATGTTGGTGGGCATGATGGCCTGGCCGAGCGCGAAGCCAAAGCAGGGATCCTTTGTCGCGGCGATTGCGGCGCGCCAGAACTTGCGCCCCTGGGCCACACTGAGGCGCGCATCGGGGTCATTGGAATGATCGACGCCGACACGCGCAAATACCTCAGCGGGAGACACCTGATAGCGCGCCAAGGCGCGGTCGGCGGCTTCCATCAGGCTTGCGAGGTTCGACAGGTGCAACGTTGTCATGGCTGCGCAGTCTACTTCAGCCAGTTGCGCCGCGGGAGCCGTATGGCGCGAAGTTGAATGTGGTGCGTCGAATGACCATGCTCACGCTTCATCATTTCGTCCGCCTTCATGTCGATTGCGCGAATTTTCAAAGCGTTGTCCCTCTTTAGCGCGTTTTGCGGGTCGCCCGCGGATGCGCTCGAGTTCGAATCCCACCGCTTGCAGGGGCTGCTCAATCTCGATCTCTCCTATGGGCTTGCCTACCGGCTGAATGACGCCGACGACGGCTTGATTGCATTTGCCAGTGGCGGCACGAGCGCGAACGTCAACGGCGACGACGGCGAGTTGAATTACAACGCCGGGCTGACATCGAACATGGTGCGCGGTACGGGCGAGGTCATCGTTGCGTTCGACAACTTCGGCGTTTACGCGCGTGGCGTTGTGTTCCACGACTGGGTACAGGACGCACACCTCGACCGCACAGCGCTCAGTTCACAAGGGCAAAACCTGGTGGGTTCAAATGCGTCGCTGCTTGATCACTACCTGGTGGGCAATTTCACGGTGGCCGGTACACCTGTGCACGTTCGGCTGGGCGATCAGGTGCTCAACTGGAATGCGACGAGTTATCTGCGCGACGGTCTGGATCTGGTGAGTCCGGCGGATCTCAGCACTGATGTCCAACCCGCGGCCCAGGGGATCGACGGCCGCAGTCCGGTGGGGATGTTGTGGTCGGCCGCAAGCCTGTCGGAAATTGTGGCAGTGGAGGCGTACTACCAGTACGACTGGCATGAGGTTGTGCTGCCGCCAGTAGGTTCAAATTACAGCACGCTCGATATCTTCGGTGGCGACGGCCTGAACGCTGCATTTCTGGGCGCCGGGCGCTATTCGGATCTCGGAACGGATCTGGATGCCGCATTCGCACTGCCACCCGGCACTCTGGGCTACGACATCGACTTCGATCGGATTCCTGGCCGTTCGGTGCAGCACCCTCAAGGCAGTGGACAGTACGGTGCCAGCATCTTCGCCCGCTTCCTGGACGGCCGCGCCACGCAGATTGCAATGCACTACATGCGCTACCACAGCCGTCTGCCGCTGCTGAGTGCGGTTGCGGCTGATGCGGTGGCCGTTGCGGATACGTCCACGGCGCAGGTCGACTTGCTGGCGGCGAACCTGCTGGCGCCATACCTGAGCACGGGTCTGGCGCCGGCGGAGGCCGCGTCGTCGGCTCGCAATACGGCCGAGGTCGTCACGCTCAGCAACTACGCCAACCAGGCGGGCCTGCTGCAGGTATTTCCGCAGGATATCGATGCGGTGGCCGCGTCGTTCAGCTTCGCCAGCGTACGCAGTGGCGTGCTGGTGAGCGGCGACATCATTCACCATCGCAATTTTCCGAATCAGATCGACGTTGCAACGGTGCTGGCAGCGACGCTGTCACCGGTACTGTTCGATCCGGCGATCGGAACGACGCGTCTGGGTGAGTATGGTGCGGACGAAGTGATATCGGGGTTTCGACGCTCGCCCAGAACGCAGGCTGTGGTGGAAGTTGCCTGGGTGGCCGGCCCCCGTTTGGGTGCACAGCAGTCCCTGGTGTTGGTGGATTTCGGTTGGGTACACATCGACGATCTGCCGAATCGAAGTGACGCACCGCTAGCGTCCAGCGCACCCCATTCCGACGACGCCTGGGGATACCGCGTTGTTAGTTCGCTCACGTACAACAGTGTCTGGGGGCGTGTGAATCTGATGCCGCGTGTCGTGTTCGCAGCCGACGTGGCTGGCGTCACGCCCGCGCCGAGTGCAACGTTCCTGGAAGGCCGGCGCACGTGGTCGTTCGGCGTTGGTGGCGACTACCTGCAACGCATGGAGGCAGACATTTCCTACACACACTTCTCGGGTGCCGGCCACGCCAATTTGCTGCGCGATCGCGATTTTGTTCAGCTGCGCCTGACGTATTCGTTCTGATGGCAGTCGCACGCGCCGCCGTTTGGATGGGCTGCCTGCTGGCACTTGCCGGTACCGGCGCAGCAGCCGGTACCGCCGAGGGGGACGATCTCACCGCATTGGGTGCACAGCGCACCGGCAATGCCGAAGGCACGATTCCTGCGTGGACGGGCGGTCTCACCGAGCCGCCAGCGGGCTACTCGGCGGCGGAACAGCACGTGGATCCCTATGCCGGTGACGCCGTGCTCCACGTCGTCAGTGCGGCCAATGCCGCGCAGTTTTCAGACAATCTCAGTGAGGGGCAGCGTGCGCTATTGGACGCCTACCCACAAACCTGGCATATGAACGTCTATCCCACCCGACGCAGCGCATCGTATCCGCCGTTCGTTTACGCGGCGGTGATTGAAAATGCCACCACGGCGCGGCTGAAGCCGGGCAAGGGCGGGGTGAGTGGTTCGAGCGTGAGTTCACCGTTCCCACGGCCGAAGGACGGCGCCGAGGCCATCTGGAATCACACCCTGCGATGGCGCGGCCAGCGCATCACGCGGGGCGAAGGCTGGGCGGCGGTCACCGCGCGCGGCCGCTACCAGGTGGTGAGCAGCGCGCAGGATCTCGCATTCGCATATGGCTGGCCCGCGGCGCAGGCGAATGCGGAGCGCAGCTTTGGCAATGTGCTGCTTGCCATCAAGGCTCGCATCCTGATGCCCTCGCAGCTCACCGGGCGCGGCACACTGGTGCTGGAGACCATTGATCAGACGACGGATCCGCGCAAAGTGTGGCTGTACCTGCCCGCTGTGCGCCGCATGGTGCGCGCGCCGGATTACGGCTACGCCGCCCCCGCACCCTTCACCGACGGCTTGCGTACCATCGATCAGTTCGACCTGTTTTCGGGTCCTACCGATCGATTCGATTGGAAGCTGCTGGGTAAACGCGAAATGCTCATTCCGTACAACGCGTATCGTGTGCACGCAGGCTCGCTCACCCCTCACGACATTGTCGGTGCGCGACACCTGAATCCCGAGCTGTTGCGCTACGAGTTGCATCGCGTGTGGGTGGTCGAAGCGAGGCTCAAGCCGGGCGCGAAGCATGTCTATGGACGGCGCGTGTTCTATCTGGATGAGGACAGCTGGCAGATTGCGTTGAACGACAACTATGACCTGACAGGTGTTCTATGGCGCACTGCGGAAGCGCATGCCCTGAACTACTATGAGGTGCCGGTGCTCTGGTCAACGCTGCTGGCGTACTACGACCTCCGACAGGGCCGCTACCTCGTGGAGGGATTGGACAACGCCCGTCCGCCGTATCGCTTCAGCGACGCGGCGGATCCCCGGGAGTTCACGCCCAATGAGTTGAACTATTACTGGCGATGACGGGCTACGACTTCGCCGGGGGTGGAAAATCTTTCAGGATTGCCGTCACGGCCTTCTGGATGATTTCGGCCGCGTTCTTCTGATCGGACGCAGTGACACTCTTACTTCCGTAGCCATGCCACACAGGCTGGCGCGACTTTGTGTCGAAGATATCAATGGTCAACTGCCCTTGGGTGAATTCACGCACATCCACATCCTGCACGTAGCCCACTCCCCACGCATACGGTCCACGGAATCCCACGGGATAGTTCGTGGTATCCACACGCACCTGCTGCCGCGTGCCTACCATGAAGGCCACCACGAAGTCCGCCTCCTTCTGCTGCGTGACGAAGGTGATGCCTTTCGCCTTCATTTCATTGAGGATCGCCAGTTGCACACGCCCCTCGGTGAGCGGGTTGGTCATCGGCGATGATCCAATCATCGGATTGTCTGAGATCCACGTGAACGTGCGGTAGCTTGCGAAATCTGTGCCGCTGGCAAAGTCGGAGCGGGTCTGAATCGAGTCGCAGCTTGCGGCCGCACCGGCCATCAGAATCGCGACGGCGGCACGGAGAAAGAGAGAATTCAACACGGTTAGTGTCTCCTTTGGGTGGTTCGGTCGCATCAAGGGATGTACCAGATCGGTGATGTATACGCGCGATCGGTGACTGTCATGGGCACCTCGGGCGGCATGGTCACGGCGAAGCGCACCGCGTCGTATGCGGTCCAGCGCGGCGTGGGTATCTCGATCACACGACCGTAGTAGAACGCGCTCTGCGCAGGATCGAAATCCGGATCCTGCCACATTGCAATCAGCTCGGGTGCGCCGATGGTATTGGTCCATGTCGCGGTGGCGATATCCACCGTATTGCCCACCAATGGCACCTTGCCATCCGCCCCCGGCTTGCGATCACCGCCCCATACCACGTCGTACACCTTTTCGTGCGCGTCGCCGCTGGCGTCGAGCCAGCCTTTGACGATCTGATAACGATCGAGATTGCCCCCGTACGGATCCTTCAGCGCAGCGACCAGAAACGAAGGTGACTTGCCTGCGGGCGCGTGCCGCAGTTCGCCACCCATCGGCACACCTTTGCTGTATCCGGTCTGCCCCGGCAGACGGGTCTGGGCATCCTTCGGCTCGAAATCGAAGCCGCCGAAGAAGCGAACGGTCATGCGTGAACCGGTGGTGGCATAGGTTTCGCGTCGCTCCATCGCGTCGTAAATCGACTCGCGGGTATTCTCCCGCGCCCACACCGCGGCATAGCCGGAGGCACTGGTTTCCCAGCCCATGATCGTCAGTTTCGTTTTCGCATTGGTCACGAAGGGATGCATCGCGCGTTCGGGACTTGGCTCGGAGACGGTGGCCTTGCCGAAGAAATTGTCTTCTTCGACCGCGGCCAATGCGGTGTGTGCATCGGTGGAGCCGATCATGCCGAACTGGTATGGGTTCACGCCGAATTGTTTGCCGAGTACCAGGCCATTCTTCAGCGCCGCGCGGGCATACTCGAATTCCAGCATCGACGGTGACTTCGCCACCGACAGGTCGAGGTTGCCCTTATCCCATGTTTCGAAATCGGCGAACTCGTCGTTGGGTGACAACTGTGGCGCGGTTTCGCCATCGCCTTTGATCTGCGTGGCTTCGTACAGGCGCTCCCACTTGGCGCGCTGCAGCACATAGTTGCGATCCACCGGCTTGTTGGTGAACGAATCGATCAGTGGAAACATCCGCCCGTTGCTCAGGTTGCCGTTGTGCGCAATCGC
>JAQBCT010000062.1:0-4971 GCA_032124855.1 Gammaproteobacteria bacterium | reverse complement strand
TCTTGCGCGTCTCCCAGACCATCTTCATTTCTTCCTTCGAGTAACCGTTCTCGACGAATACATCGATATGCGGAATCACATTGAACGCAATCTGGCGTTGGAAAGCCTTCGGCTCGATGGGTTTCGCATTGAGCAGGTCGGCGGTCTGGGCAGCGAGTTCGCGTACGCCTTTTGCCCCCGCGCCCGACACGGACTGGTACGTGGCGACGTTGATCCGTTCGATGCCCACCGCGTCGTAGATCGGCTTCAGCGCCACCACCAGCTGGATGGTGGAGCAGTTCGGGTTCGCGATGATGCCGCGAGCCGTATGCTGCGCGATCGCTGCCGGATTGACCTCCGGCACCACCAGCGGTACATCGTCGTCGTAGCGAAACTGCGACGTATTGTCGATGACAACGCAGCCAGCGGCCACCGCGCGCGGTGCATGTTCGGCCGAAATAGCTGCACCGGCGGAGAACAATGCAAACTGCACGCCCGTGAAATCGAATTGATCCAGACGTTTGATTCGCGTCGACTTGCCATTGAAGCGGACGGTTTTGCCTTCGGAGCGCTCGCTCGCCAGCAGATGCAATTCGCCCACCGGGAATTTGCGTTGCGCGAGCACTTCGATCATCACTTCGCCCACCGCGCCTGTTGCGCCCACCACCGCCACATTCACCATCTTCATGACCTGTCCCCTTCTGAAAACTCTGCCAACACCGCTTGCGCCATTTCCTCAGTGCCGACACTGCGCGTGCCTGGCGTCGCTTCGCCGATGATGTCAGGTGTTCGATATCCTGCTTCGAGAACGCGCAGCACCGCACGCTCGATCTGCTGCGCCACCGCACCTTCATCGAAGCTGTAGCGGAACATCATTGCAACGGAAAGGATGGTCGCCAACGGATTCGCGATGCCGCGCCCGGCGATATCGGGTGCAGAACCGTGTACCGGCTCGTACAGACCACGCCCGCCCGCGTCGAGCGATGCTGACGGCAGCATACCGAGCGAGCCCGTCAGCATCGCGGCCGCATCGGACAGGATGTCGCCGAACATGTTTCCGGTAACGACCACATCGAATTGTTTCGGGCGCCGCACGAGCTGCATCGCGGCGTTGTCCACATACATATGGCTGAGCGCCACATCGGGATAGTCGACAGCAATCTCGGTCATCACGTCGCGCCACAACTGCGTCACTTCAAGCACATTGGCCTTGTCAATCGAACACACGCGACGGTCGCGCTGCCGCGCCAGCTGGAACGCCACCCGGCCGATCCGCGCAATCTCGGCTTCGTCATAGACATCGGTGTTGAAACCGCGTCGCAGGCCGTCCACCACTGCGACCCCCCGCGGTTCACCAAAGTAGATGCCGCCGGTCAGCTCGCGCACGATGAGGATATCGAGGCCGGAAACCAGCTCAGCCTTCAGCGATGACGCGCCAGCCAGCGGTGCAAACAGCAGGGCCGGGCGCAAGTTGGCAAATAGATCCAGCCCTGCACGCAGCGCAAGCAGGCCGCGTTCGGGGCGCTGACTCATGGGCAACCCATCCCACTGGGGCCCTCCAACGGCCCCCAGCAGTACAGCATCACTGGTGCGCGCGGCGGCGAGGGTGTCATCCGGTAACGGTTGTCCCGTGGCATCGATTGCGCAACCGCCCATCAAACCGTCGCCAAGCTGCAGATCAATCCCCGCGACCTCGGCCGCCAAGGCCATGACTTCAACCGCGGGCGCGACCACCTCGGGGCCTATGCCATCGCCTGCGATGATGAGAACTTTTCTATTTTTGTTAGACACTTACACGTCCTTATTGCGCGTCATTCTGGAATAGCCAGGGTTGCGCGGCCCGATGCGCGGCCTCGAAGGTACGAATGGCATCGGCGGCCGCGAGGGTCATTCCGATGTCGTCCAGACCGTGAATGAGGCAGTGTTTTCGGTGCGGTTCCACGGCAAACGCGAAGCGCCGGCCATCAGCCGCGACGACCTGCTGTGCCGGTAGGTCGACGGCTATGGCGTAGCCGTCGGTCTGCGCCACTTTTTCGAACAGTGCATCGATAATTTGTTCATCTAAAACAATCGGTAAAACGCCATTCTTAAAGCAATTGTTGAAAAATATGTCGGCGAAGCTCGGTGCAATCACGCAGCGGATGCCGTATTCCTCGAGCGCCCATACCGCGTGTTCGCGACTCGACCCGCACCCGAAATTGGCGCGCGCCAGCAGAATATTCGCCCCTTGGTAACGCGGCTGATTCAGCACGAATTGCGCGTTGATGCGGCGTTCATTGGGGGTCTGCGCCATCGACCCTTCGTCCAGGAAGCGCCACGCGTCGAACAGATTGTCGCCGAACCCTGTCCGCCGAATGGACTTCAGGAACTGCTTCGGGATGATTTGATCCGTATCAACGTTGGCGCGATCGAGCGGCACCACCGTACCGTGCAATGTGGTGAAGGGTTTCATCGTGTCCCTCCTGTCAAATCACGCACATCCACAAAGTGTCCGGCCACCGCAGCGGCGGCCGCCATGGCGGGACTGACGAGGTGGGTGCGCCCCCCATGACCCTGACGACCTTCGAAATTGCGGTTCGAGGTAGCCGCGCAGCGCTCCCCGCTTTCCAACCGATCCGCATTCATGGCCAGGCACATGGAACATCCGGCGTCGCGCCACTCAAAACCGGCGTCGACGAAAATCTGCGCGAGGCCCTCAGCCTCAGCCTGTTGTTTGACGAGTCCGGAACCCGGCACGACCAGCGCCTGTTTGATGCGCGGTGACACGCGCCTGCCGCGCGCGATCGCCGCCGCCACGCGCAGGTCCTCGATGCGGGCGTTGGTACACGAGCCGATGAAGACGCGGTCGAGTTCAATTTCGGCGATGGCCCGACCCGGTTCGAGTCCCATGTACGCCAACGCACGTTGCATGACATCACGCCGGCCGGGCTCAGCACACGTTTCCGGGTCCGGTACGCGCTGCGAAATCCCGACCACCAGTTCCGGCGAAGTACCCCAGGTCACCTGGGGTTCGATGGTCGTGGCGTCGAGCACCACCGATCGATCGAAATGCGCTCCTGCATCCGAATGCAGGGTGCGCCAATAGGAGACGGCGACATCCCAGAGGTGGTCCCGCGGTGCGAATGGTCGGCCACGCAGATAGTTGAGTGTGACGTCGTCGAAGGCAATCAGGCCGGCCCGCGCACCGGCCTCGATCGCCATATTGCATACGGTCATGCGGGCTTCCATCGACAGGGATTGAATGGCGCTGCCGCAGAATTCCAACGTCTGGCCTGTGCCGCCGGCGGTGCCGATCTGACCGATGATCGCCAGGACCAGATCCTTTGCATAACAGCCATCCGCCAGCGCGCCGGTCACTTCGATGCGCATGTTGCCGGTCTTGCGTTGCACCAGGGTTTGCGTTGCAAGTACGTGCTCGACCTCCGACGTGCCGATGCCCTGGGCAAGTGCGGCGAAGGCGCCGTGTGTCGAAGTATGCGAATCCCCGCAGACGATGGTCATGCCAGGCAGTGTCGCGCCCTGCTCCGGGCCCACTACATGCACGATCCCCTGGCGCACGTCGCCGATGTCGAACTGTTCGATGCCGAATTCGCGGCAGTTCTCGTCGAGCGTGACAACCTGGATGCGCGACGTCTCATCGGTAATGCCGGCAAGGCCCGCGACCCGGTCAGTGGTGGGCACGTTGTGGTCCGGCGTCGCCAGATTGGTCGCTACCCGCCACGGGCGGCGACCGGCCAGTTTCAGACCTTCGAATGCTTGCGGTGACGTCACTTCATGCAGCAGGTGGCGATCGACGTAGATCAATCCCGTGCCATCGTCGCGCTCCATCACGAGGTGGTCGCGCCAGATCTTGTCGTACAGGGTCAATGCAGCCACGGCGGGTTCCAGGGGATGGGCTCGACGTCATCCTAGGAAGTCCACTAACATAAGACAAATTCATTATTTTTATAATATCTATTATGGAATGGAATGAACTGCGGGCATTTCTCGCCGTAGCCGACACCGGTTCGTTCTCGCGCGCCGCCGAGGGCCTGCACGTAACCCAACCGGCCGTCACCAAACGGATTCAGGCCCTGGAGGCGGGTCTGGCCGTGAAATTGTTCGACCGCGTCGGCAAACAGGTTCATCTCACGCAGGCAGGCGCGGTACTGCGACCGCGCGCACAAGGGTTGCTCGCGTCACTCGCTGACGCCGAGGTCGAGCTACGTAATCTGAATGAACGCGTCGACGGTCAGCTGGCGATGGCAACCAGCCACCATGTGGGGCTGCACCGGCTGGCTCCGGTTCTGAAGTCTTTTTCGCAGCGGCATCCCTCCGCCGAACTCAATATCGAGTTCGTCGATTCGGAGGCGGCGCACGATCTCGTGCGCGGTGGCGGCACGGAACTCGCCGTGGTGACCCTGGCACCTGCTCGCGCCCCGCCACTGAGTCATGAACGGCTGTGGCGCGATCCGCTGGCGTTCGTGGCGGCCGCGGATCATCCGCTGTACAGCGAACGGCGCATTGCGCTGGCGCGCCTGGCGCAGTTCCCGGCCATTCTGCCCGGCCTCGGAACATATACGGGCCGGATTGTTGCCGAGCGCTTCACGCGCGCCGGTCTGCCGCTCCGCACGGCGATGGCGACGAATTATCTTGAAACCATCGGCATGCTGGTGGGCATCGGTCTCGGCTGGAGTGTGTTGCCGGCGACGATGGCGCGGCCGCCGCTGGCAACGCTGGATGTGGATTGCGAACTGCTCGGGCGCGATCTGGGCGTCATCACCAACACGGCGCGGACGCTGTCCAATCCGGCGCGGGCGCTTCTGACCATCCTGCGTGAGTTCGCGGACTGACGACTCCGCCCGGTTGCGGCGCTAGTGCAGTGTTGCATTCTGTTTGGAACTTAAGCGGCGATTGGCGCGAATGACCTTTTGGAGGATGTCGCGGGCACTTTTGGTCCAGATAAACGGTTTCGGTTTGCTGTTGTGATGGGCGATGTATGCGTCGATGGCG
>JAQBCT010000061.1:0-10694 GCA_032124855.1 Gammaproteobacteria bacterium | reverse complement strand
CCGACGAGACGTTTGCGACTGGTCGGCTTCACCACTTTTTTCCCAGAACGTCCTTCAACATCGCCTTGTCGAGCTCCGCCTCGGCCAGGAGCTTCTTCAACCGCGCGTTCTCTAGTTCCAGTTCCTTCAGTCGGCGCGCTTCAGATATCTCCATGCCCCCGTACATCGACTTCCAGCGATAGAAGCTCTGCTCCGAAATCCCATGGTTGCGCACCAGATCCCCAATCTTGGCGCCTGCTTCATGCGCCTTGAGGATGCCGATGATCTGTTCGTGCGAATACCGTTTGCCCTTCATCTAGAGACCTCCCTTCGATCAATTTATCGGGAAATCTCTCAATGGTCTTGGCTACCCTGGCGGGGGAAAGGCCAGCCTGTTTTTCGCATTCGCGTACAACGCTGTCGGCGTGGCGATCGCGGATCTAAGACGACCGCATTCGCGCCGCCGAAATCCGCCCTTGTCTTGCCAGCCGGTACCGCCGCGTCGGATAGTGATGCCCATCGACCGCACCGGGCCCGCCCAGGCATGACCGAGGTTTTTCTTTCCTACGCGCGCTCCTCGGCGAAGCTTGCCGGGCAGGTGGTCGACGCGTTGCGCGCGCTCGGCTACCAGGTCTGGCGCGACGATGAGTTGCCTGCGCACCGCGCCTACGGTGATGTGATCGAGGAACGGCTGGCGGCGGCAAAGGCAGTGCTGGTCATCTGGTCGGCGGATGCGACGCGCTCGGAGTGGGTACGTTCGGAGGCCAATGCCGCACGGGAGGCGCGCAAGCTGGTGCAGCTGTCCATTGATGGCGCGAAGCTGCCCATGCCTTTCGATCAGATCCAGTGCGCCGACCTCAACGGATGGCAGGGCGACACGCAAATGCCGGGTTGGCGCACAGTCATCGCGAGTATCGCTGAACTGGTGGGCAACACCGCCGCAACCGCGGTGCCGCACTTTGCGTCGGCTGCACCCCTGCTGGCCGTCCTGCCATTCGACAATCTGTCGAACGATCCGGAAATGGAGTACTTCTCAGACGGCGTCTCCGAAGAAATTCTGCAGACGGTTGCGCAGACGACCCAGCTGCGCACGATCGGCCGTTCCTCAAGCTTCCAGTTTCGTGGCGCCGACAAGTCGGTGCCAAATGTGATGGCACAGTTGAATGCCACTCACGTGCTGGACGGCTCCGTACGCCGCAGCGGCGCCCGCGTGCGGATTTCCGCCCAGCTGATTGACTGTGTCACTCAAACCACGTTGTGGTCCAAGCGCATCGACCGGGAGTTGTCGGACGTATTTGCGTTGCAGGACGAAATCGCAGCCGCCATCGCGAATGCGTTGAACGTCACATTCGCGCCGTCGGTCCAGATCGGGCCGATTGATCCGCATGCATACGATCTGTTCCTGCGCGCCCGCGCATCGGTTTCCCACTACCTGGGCTCGTACGACCGCTCGCTTCTCGAGGCGACGATTGCACGCGCGCCCGAGTTTGCGAAGGCCTGGTCTTCATTGGCGATGACGTGTGCCATCGATGCACTGGATGCAGCCAACGAAGCCATGCGACCGTCGGGCGGGGAGAGTTTCGACGCACTGCAAGCCCGCGCAACGGCGGCCGCCGACAAAGCGCTGCAGCTCGATCCCAACTCGGATCTGGCCTACGTGGCGCTGAGCATCCTCGAGCCGTACTGCGGTCATTTCGCCGAACGGTATGCGCTGATCGGCAAAGCGCTTGCGATTTCTCCGGATGAATCTTCGGTGTTGTTCTGGGCCAGCCGTGCCAGCCGTGCGACCGGTCGACTGCAGGAGGCAGTCGACTTCGCGGCCCATGCCTATACGGTCGATCCGCTCTATGCACAGGGGACGCGTGCCTACGCGGTGCTCCTCAGTCAAACAGGACACGGGCGAGAATCGGCGCGGATCTTCGATGCGGCGAGATCCCGCTCGCCGGAGAACGAACACCTCGCCCTGGCTGCGCTGGGCGCAACAACATTGGCGGGTGACTGGGATCGATTCGCGATGCTGGTTCGCGAGATTCGCCAGTCGGGCCCGCACACACCGCGCCTCATCCGCATGATCGAAATCTTCGAGGGGCAACAGCGCTGGACGGCACAAGACTCCGCAGATCTGCTCGAACGATTGCGTGCGCAACTGGCCGCGACCGGCACCATCAGTCTGCAACTCGGCTGGGCCTGCCAGGTGGGATTGAACGATGAGGTGTATGACCTGGTTGAGCGCGCCTCCTTCGACCATCTGTTTCAGGCGGGCGGCGTCATTCCGCGACTCGAGCTTCCCACCGATCGAGGTGTCCCGGGCGACTTTGGCTCGTTCTGGCTCTTCATGTTGCCCCAGCTTGCGTTGCGCGCCGATCCGCGCTTCGTGCGTCTGTGCGCGCGACTCGGGCTTTGCGACTATTGGCAACAGTCGGACCGTTGGCCCGATTGCGTCGACGAGGTCGCCCCTCACTACGACTTCAAGGCTGAGGCCCGCCGCCTCATCGCAACCCCCAAAAACTTGTGACAGCGCCCATCCATCGTAAGATGGCCGACAGCACACATTGACGGAGTCCATACCATGAGCGAAGCCAGAAGCAATTTCGACGCCGCGGGCAGCAAGGCCTGGTCGGTTCCCCTTGAGACGATCGATGTCAGCGATCCGACTTTGTTCAAAACGGATAGTCATTGGCCGTACTTCGAGCGGCTGCGTCACGAGGATCCCGTTCATTTCGCGGAGAGTCCGCTGTTCGGCCCCTATTGGTCGATCACGAAATTCAACGACATCATGCACGTGGACACGGCGCATGATGTTTTCTCGTCCGAAAAGGGCATCACGCTGATCGATCGACCCATCGATTTCGTCACACCGAATTTCATCTCGATGGATCCGCCGAAGCACGATGTGCAGCGCAAATCGGTATCGAGCGTGGTGGCACCTACCAACCTGGCCAAACTCGAGTCCCTCATCCGCCGCCGCGCCGGCGATATTCTGGACAGCCTGCCGCTGGGTGAAGAATTCAACTGGGTAGAGCGCGTCAGCATCGAACTCACCACACAGATGCTGGCCACGCTGTTCGATTTTCCGTTCGAAGACCGGCGCAAGCTGACCTACTGGTCTGATATGGCGACCAGCAGCGAAATGGCGGGTGGCAAGACACCCGAAGATGTCCGCCGCAAGGCGTTGCTGGAATGCCTGGAGGTGATGACCGGTCTGTGGAACGAGCGGGTCGGGCGCGACACCAGCGAAGCCACCGACCTGATCACCATGATGGCGAACAATCCCGATACGCAGAAGATGGATCCGATGGAGTATCTGGGCAATGTGATCCTGCTGATCGTGGGCGGCAACGACACAACCCGTAATTCTCTCTCGGGTGGCGTCCTGTTTCTCAACGAAAACCCACGTGAATTTGCGAAGCTGAAGGCGAACCCCCCGCTGGTTACATCGATGGTACCGGAGATCATCCGCTACCAGACGCCCCTCGCCTACATGCGTCGCACCGCCACGCGCGATGCGGTGGTCGGCGGCAAGACCATCAAGGCCGGTGACAAAGTGGCCATGTGGTATGTATCGGGCAATCGCGACGAGGAAGTGATCGAGCGCCCGAACGAATTCATCATCGACCGCAAGGATGCCCGCCATCACCTGTCGTTTGGTTTCGGTATTCACCGCTGCATGGGCAATCGTCTGGCCGAGATGCAACTGCGGGTCGTGTGGGAAGAGATTCTGAAGCGCTTCGGCCGGCTGGAGGTCGTGGGCGAGCCAGAGCGTGTGCAGTCGAGCTTCGTGAAGGGCTACGAAACGCTGCCCGTGGTGCTGAGCGGGCTGTAGTAGGACTCCGTCGGAGGGGCTTCAGCCCCGATCCGCGTCTGAGAAACCTGCGACAAAGATCGGGGCTGAAGCCCCTCCTACCGGCGTTAGGTCAGCGCGAAGCCTTCATAGCCGTTGGCAACGACGGCATTGCACTTCTCCACATAGGGCGGCACGCCCAGATAGGGCATGAATACGCGCGGCTTACCGGGAACGTTGGCGCCGAGGTACCATGAGTTGCAGGTCGGATAGACCGACGTGTTGGCCACGTCGTTGACGTGTTCCACCCACGCATCCTGCGCTTCGACAGTAGCCTCGATGGCGCGCACCTGGCGCTGCTCCAGGTGATCGATGCAGTCGGCGATCCAGTTCACGTGCTGTTCGATGGAAGGCAGCATGTTGGAGAGCACCGATGGGCTGCCCGGTCCTGTAATCGTGAATAGATTCGGAAATCCAGCAACGCTCAGCCCCAGATAAGTACGCGGCCCGGCTTCCCACGCGTCTTTCAATGGCCGTTTGTCCCGGCCGCGGATGTCGATGCGGGTGATTGCGCCGGTCATGGCATCGAATCCTGTGGCGAATGCGATCGCATCCAGCGGGTATGACTTGCCGTTGACGGTGAGCCCCGTGGGTGTGATGCGCTCCACCGGCGTGCCACTCACATCCACCAGCGTCACATTGGGGCGATTGAACGTCTCGTAGTAATTCGTGTCGACGCACAGTCGCTTGCAGCCAACCATCGTCGTTGGGCACAGCAGTTCTGCCGTGGCCGGGTCGTTGACCGTGGCGCGTATCTTTTCGCGCACGAATTCGGCGGCGGTCTGGTTGGATTTCGGCTCGAACACCAGATCGGCGTATGCGCCGAGGAAGGCGAGCCCGCCCGCTGCCCAGCGCGCTTCGTATTCACGTTGTAGTTCGGCCGCGGTTGCTTCGCTGGCCAGTGCGGTCGAGTCGCGAAAATTGGCGCCGAATCCGTGCGTCCAGTTTTCGGCTCGAAACGCGCTGTAGTCTGATTTGATCCGGGCAACGTTGTCGGGATCCAGTGCGGCGTTGTGCGCCGGGATCGAGTAGTTGGGTGTGCGTTGAAAGACATACAGGTGCTTCGCCTGCTTCGCGATCAGCGGGATGGATTGAATGGCCGACGATCCCGTGCCGATGACGCCGACGTTCTGCGCGGAAAAATCTACGTCTTCGTGCGGCCACGCACCTGTGTGATAGGCGCCACCACGAAACTCCTTCAGACCTGGAATATCGGGCATGTTGGCGCATGACAGGCATCCAGTAGCCAGGATGCAGAAGCGGGCGCTCACCGGGCCACGGCTGGTGGTGATGTCCCAGCGATTGCCCGTCTCATCAAAGTGCGCCGCCTCCACACGCGTGTCGAACGCGATGTGCTCGCGCAATGCGAAACGGTCGGTGACGTGATTGATGTAGCGCAGAATCTCCGGCTGCGTGGCGTAGCGTTCGGACCAGTTCCAGTCGCGCTGCAGTGCGTCGGAGAACTGGTACGAATACTCCATGCTCTCGATATCGCAGCGCGCCCCGGGATAGCGGTTCCAGAACCACGTGCCGCCCACGCCGCTGCCGGCTTCGAATACACGCGCGCTCAAGCCGAGCTTGCGCAGCCGGTGCAACATATAGACGCCGGCGAATCCGGCGCCGACGACGGCATCAAGCTTTGATGGTTCGGTCATGGTGATTTCCTTGCTCAAACGTGACATGTTCCCAACGACCGCGTCAAGGGACGGGCGAGGCGGGTGACGATTCGTTGCCGCGCAGCGCGGCGTAGTCCCTGATGGCCTGCTCGATCGGCGCCTTCGTAACGATGCCGTGCACCTCATCCATCGCTTCGTTCGTGGATGCGCCTGCGTCCAGGCGCAGTGCAGCCCACATCAACCCGGCGCGGTTGCCTGTCTGGCAATGCACGACCACGGAGCGAGTTCGATTGGCCGCGAGGATGTCGCGAAACAGCGCCACCTGCGCCGGAGTGGGTACCGCGCCCGTGGTGGGCAGGTTGATGTAGGTGATACCCGCGCGCCACAGTGCATGACTCTCCTCGTCGATACCTTCCGCGGCAGTGCGCAGGTCGATGACGACGCTATCGGAACTGCGCAGCACCGCGTCGGCGTCCGCGCGCAGGCGCCCTGCAAGGATGACCCCATCGGACACTGTGATCTCAGCGTCGGATAGCGGCGCTGCGTAGGCGGAAACCGCGCCAACCAACAGGAGTCCCAAGGCCAGCCGCCCGCAATGAGTCGACGTCATCTGCATCATTCCATCTGCGAAAACTGGCGAAAGAATGCGGGATCTCGTCGAACCGTGCAACGCCACCCACGCGTGCCGGCGGGGTACGACTTCACGTCTTGCATACAAACGCAGGCCCCGATTGCGGTAGAGTCCAGATCAGGTACCTGGACGTTACCGTGAGTCGCCTGGCTCACTTGGAGGAGACATGAAGTTTCCGCGCAAGGCCTTCGCGCGCCACCCCGCTCTCGCTGCCGTCAAGCACGTCTTTGATGGTGTCGAAATCCGACCAAAGCCGGCCTGCGCCTGCCTGGCGGTGCAGTCCATGGAGGGGCATCGCTTTCTCTCTGACGAAGCGCCTGTCTTGCCGTTGGCGAGCTGCGAAACCCCGCAGGCGTGTCGCTGCGTGTATGAGCACTTCACCGATCGCAGGACCGTGCTGCGCCGCGATTCCGACGCCGGCTTGCCGCCACGCAGTCACCCGACGGATCGACGCAGGCGCGCCGCCCGGCGCATCACCGATGACTAGGCCACGCCCGGCGCCCCTTCTTTGACAATGCCGCGCGGCCGGTGCAGCGTGCCCAGGCACCGTTCCGACGCGCACCATGGCTTCAGCCGACAACGTTCTATTCATCACAGCCGACCAATGGCGCGGCGACTGCCTGTCGTCGGCCGGTCATCCCTGTGTGATGACACCCCATCTGGATGCGCTGGCGCGCGACGGCGTGCTGTTTCGCCAGCACTTCGCCCAGGCCGCGCCCTGCGGCCCCAGCCGCGCATCTCTGCACACCGGCTTGTACCTGATGAACCACCGCTCGGTGGTGAACGGTACGCCGCTGGATCGCCGCCATGCGAACTGGGCGCAGATTGCGCGCTTGGCCCGGCACGACCCCAAACTGTTTGGCTATACGGATACGAGCGTCGACCCGCGCGATTATCCCGCAGGGGATGCGGTGCTGACGACCTACGAAGGGGTGCTGCCGGGCATTGATCCCGTTACGCCGTTGACCACCGGTGATATCAGCACTTGGGTAGCCTGGTTGCGGGAACGCGGCGTCGCGATTCCCGAGCGCGCGCGTGATCTGTACTACGACAAGACGGACCCACTGGAGTGGGAGCGAGGCGCCGCGACACCGGCCGCCCTGCGTCTGGCCGCGCACCACCACGACACCTATTTCATGACTGACCAAGTGATCGAGTACATCCGCGCGCAGCGGCAACCCTGGTGCGTGCATCTGTCACTGTTGCGGCCGCACCCGCCGTGGATCGCGCCGGCACCGTACCATGCGCGCTATGCACCTGATGCGGTCCCCGGATTCGTTCGAGCCCCAAGCGTCGAAGACGAGGCGAAACAGCATCCGTGGCTGGCCTATGAATTGCGCCGCGCCGGACATCGGCCGCGTGATGACGAACGCAAACTGCGCCGATTGAAGGCGTCGTACTACGGTCTAATCAGCGAAGTGGATGACAACCTCGGCCGCCTGATTGCGCAGTTGAAGGCGGCAGGCCAATACGACAATACCCTGATCATCTTTACGTCTGACCATGGCGAGCAGATGGGTGATCACTGGCTGCTGGGGAAGTGCGGCTACTTCGATCAGTCGTATCACATCCCGCTGATCATTCGCGATCCGCGCCGTTCAGCGGATACCTCGCGCGGTCACCCGGTCGATGCGTTTACCGAGAATGTCGACATCGTGCCGACCCTGCTCGACTGGCTGGGCCTGGATACACCGCCCGCCTGCGATGGCTTTTCGCTGGCGCCGTTGCTCGCCTCACGCGAAATCCCTGCGCGCTGGCGCGACGCGGTGCATTGGGAGTTCGATTTCCGCGACACAACCGATGTCGCCGGGCAGCGCGCGCTTGGCTTGCCGATGCATGCGTGTGCGCTCAACGTGCTGCGAAGCCGGCGTTACAAGTTCGTGCACTTCGCCGGGTTGCCCCCGGTGCTGTTCGACCTGCAGGAGGATCCGGCGGAGTTGCACAACCGTGCCGCCGATCCCGGCTACGCCTCGGTCGTCCTCGAATACACCCAGCGGCTGTTGTCCTGGCGCATGCAGCATAACGATCAGACGTTGACGCACCTGAGCCTGACCGATCGCGGCGTGGAAGAACGTCGCGGCGAGCGTTGGTAACGCGCGCGCACTAACGGATTGGATTGCCCACGTTGAACACGCCGGCATCGCCATAGTCGCGGCCCGCCTCGCGCTCGATGTCCGGCGGAAAGACAGCACGTTTCTGCCTGTAGTACGCAGCGCGATGATCACCTTCGCGCGCCAGGGCATAAGTGAGATACAACGCGCGACGCGGTCGATCGGTTGCATTCGGCGCCGAGCGGTGCGGCAGGTAGGAGTCGAAGAACACCAGATCCCCTGGCTGCGTAGACAACGGTGTCCACGCCAACTGATCGACAACGCCGCGATCGATGGTGAGATCCGCCGACGTCGGCAGCAGTGTTCGCGGTCCGGGGTGCGGTGCGATTTCCAGACAACCGTTGGCGGGATGCGTGGCGTCTACGCTGATCATCAGTGTGATGTGGATCGACTGATCGAATGACGTGAAGGCCGGTGCATCCTGATGCGGCGCGAAGCCGCTGCCGCCCGGCAGCTTGAAGTTGATTTTGTCCTTGAACAGAACGGCGGGTTCGCCGAACAGCTCGGCAAGCATGGCCAGTGTGCGCGGTCCTTCGACGAGCTGCGCCAGAGCGGCGTGAAACGGCACGAAGTTCTCGACCCGGCATAGCAGGCGGGCGCCCTCCGGGGCGTGCTGGGATCCGTGCGCGGGCTCGAAATACTTCATCCAGCACCCGGGCGTCTCCGGCCGCTGCGCGAAATCGTCGACCCAGCCAGACAGCGCGGCCTGTTCAACCCTGTCGAGCGCACGCTCCATCTTCAGATAGCCGTGCTGGCGCCAGAAGGTGAGCTGCCGCGGATTCAGCACCGGCGTCGTTGCGGCGCGCAGATGACGGGTGAGTAGTGCGCGAATTGCATCGACCGACGCGTGCGGCGCACCGATCACTTTGGCCGCTTCGTCCCAGGCCCGCACTTGCAGCATCGTCGCAAAATCCGGCTGCGACTCGAATGCGGCAGCCTCTTCAGCCGTCATGGGCCCGCCCTGCAGCGCGAGTGTCGCGGTACTGGCGCTGGACAGTCTCGCAACATAGCTGGCGTGCTTGAATGTGAGATAGCGTTTGGCGTCCACATGATGACGCACCAGGCGCACCACCTGCGCGCTGAAGCCGCAATCGCGAAGATAGTCTGCGCCGATGTGCTCGTGCCGTGCGATGCCCAGGCCACCCATGGCGATCCGCGGCGCCGCCGCCGAACACAGATGCCCGATATCGTGCAGCGCAGCGGCACAGACCAGTTCATCGTCGGCCCCGGCGGCGCGGGCGAGATCGGCGCATTGCGCCGCGTGTTCGAAATGGGTAATCGGTTCGCCGATGTAGGGATCTGCGCCGTGTGTATGAAAACATTCGAGTATTTCAGCGACGCTCGCGTGGATGTCGGGACGCATTCGGAACCTGGGCCGGTTGGCTGCTATGGCAGGCGCATGGTATCGCGGCGCGCGCAGTTGCACTGCGTCGGCGCTTGCGACATCTTGACAACCCTTTGGGGGAAGGCGAAATGACCGCGCAAATTTCGGTTCAGCTGTACTCGCTGCGCGAGTTGGCCAAAGGCGGATTGGGAGCGGTGGTGGACGCCGTCGGGCGCATGGGCTATGCCGGTGTGGAACCCGCCGGGTTGCACGACCTTACGCCGGCCGCATTCAAGCAACGTGTTGCGGACGCCGGCATGATGGTTTCCAGTGGCCATGTGGCGCTGGTAAAGCCAGCGCAGGTGAATGAACTGCTCGATGTGCAGCAAGCCATCGGCAATCGCAACGTGGTTGTTGCGTTTCTGCCGCCGGAGCGCTTCGCAGACGAGGCGGCCATTGCCAAGACGGCGGACCATCTCAATGTATTCAATACGTCAGTCCGGGCGCGCGGAATGACGCTGGGCTATCACAACCATTGGTGGGAATTCAGCCAGCGCATCGGAGACGTTACGGCGCACGCAGCATTGTTTGCCCGGCTGGAGCGCAACGTATTCGCGGAGGTTGATACCTACTGGGCCAAAGTGGGTGGCGTGGATCCAGCGCGCGTCGTGGCCGAACTTGGCGAACGGGCGCACCTGCTGCACATCAAGGATGGCCCGGCCGATGATCCCGAGGCGCCGATGACCGCGGTAGGCGATGGTGTCGTGGATATCGCCGCAATCATCGCGGCAAGCCGCGCGGCCTGGCATGTGGTGGAGCTCGATCGCTGTGCCACCGATATGTTGGAGGCGGTTGCGCGCAGTCATTCGTTTCTCACCCGCAGGGGTTACGCGCAAGGCCAGGCGTGGCTCGGGTAGGTCTCATCGGCTGCGGCGTGATTGCGAAGGTTTACGCGCAGAAGCTCAATGCGCTTGCGAATGTGGAACTCGTGGCCTGCGCCGATATCGTGCCTGAGCGTGCCCGCGCCATGGCCAGGGAGCAGGGCATTCCACGAACGCTCGATGTGGATGCGCTGCTGGCCGATCCGGACATCGACATGGTCCTGAACCTGACGATCCCGCAGGCGCACGTGGCCGTCAGCCGCGCCGCCATCGCCGCCGGTAAATCCGTGTTCAGCGAGAAGCCGCTGGCC
>JAQBCT010000060.1:0-2632 GCA_032124855.1 Gammaproteobacteria bacterium | reverse complement strand
CCAACAAGCCACCTGTGATCCTGGCCGATGAACCCACGGCACCGCTCGACAGTGAGCGTGCTTTAGCCGTGATGCGCATCCTCAACCAGATGGCCGGCCAATACCAGACCGCCATCATTGTGGTCACTCATGACGAGAAGATCATTCCCACTTTCAAGTGCCTCTACAACATCCGTGACGGGCGCACCACTGAAGAGGCGGGAGAGGGACGAAATATTTCTTAAGTAACCGACACAGAAGGGATTCAATCCATGACCAATGCAGCCAGCGTCAAAATCAGGCGACTCGGCGATTTTCGGTTCCTGATAGATTTCGGTGCCGGCATTCCTCAACTACAGGCAGATGATACCGCCCCACTGGGCGCAGGCGAGGAGCCGTCACCAGACCAGTTGTTGCTGGCGGCAGTGGCCAACTGCTTATCGTCGAGCCTCTTCTTTGCGTTACGCGAGTTCAAGCAGGATGCTGGAAACATCACCACCACGGTGACCGCCCGCATTGACCGCAACGAGGACAAGCGGCTTCGCTTGCAGGAAACAGCCGTGGTCGTCCAACCGGGAAAGCGCGGCGACGAGGTCGAACATTTGGACCGGATACTGTCGCAGTTCGAATCTTTTTGCACCGTCACCGAAAGCGTGCACCGGGGCATTCCCGTTGTCGTCGCTGTCGAGGACAAGCAGGGCACTCGGCTGAAATAGATTTCTCTGCATCGTCTTGGCAGTGGCGAAAAAGTACATTGGCAACACCGGCATGCCAGGCAGACAAATACGTAAAGTGGTCACTGGGTTCAGGTCACGGGGTTCCTTTGTGAAGACGAATACATTCGTATCCGATTGCTTCCCGGATACTTGATCAGTCGCTACGATCCAGTTGCGCAAATTCGCGCCGGCCTCTGATACATATCAATCTGCAGCACAACACGTCCGTTACCATCGAACCGCTGCTTTCCTGATTGCCTACCGGAAACTATTCGAATCTAGCCCCACCCATGACCACTTTCAGGCTGTTGCTCTGGATCAATGCCGCGATCGCCCTGCAACTCGCGGCCGGCATCGTCATCGCGCTGTGGCGGCGACGCGCAAGGGTGAATGCGGTGGCATCAGCGCCCGCTGTGGAAACGGCACCGGCAACGCGAGGCGCTTGGCCAGGCTGGCGCGAGTTTCGTGTTGTCCGCCGCGAGTTCGCAGACCACGCGCGGTCACAATGCTCGTTCTATCTTGCTTCCGCCGACGGTGCAGCGTTGCCGCCGTTCAAGCCGGGGCAGTTCCTGACTTTTCGCCTGCAAGTCGCTCATCCCGGTGCGCCGCAGGTACTGCGCACCAACGTGCGTTGCTACTCGCTGTCGGATCGGCCCACGCCGGACCACTACCGTGTCACCATCAAGCGCGTGCCGGCGCCCGCAGACCGCCCCGAACTGCCGCCGGGTTTGTCTTCGGGATATTTTCACGACCGCGTGCGCGAAGGCGATCTGCTGTCGGTGAAAGCGCCGTCGGGTCACTTCCATATTGATTCGGATGCAGCGGTGCCCGCCGTGCTGATCGCCGGCGGCATCGGCATTACGCCGATGATGAGCATGCTGCTGTGGTGTCTCGCCGAGCAGCCGGCGCGTGCGGTGCATCTGTATTACGGCGTGCGCAACAGCAACGAGCACGCCTTCAAGGCGCAACTGGAACGGCTGGCTACCGCGCATCCGGCGCTGCATCTGCATGTCGCTTACAGTCGCCCCGGCGCGCAGGACGTGCAGGGCCGCGATTTTCAGCATGGCGGTCATGTCGATATCGCCCTGCTGCGCAAGACGCTGCCGCAGGGCCGGCACCAGTTCTATGTCTGCGGGCCGTCCGCGATGATGGAAAGCCTCGTGCCTGCGCTGCGCGACTGGGGCGTGACGCCACAGGATCTGCATTACGAGGCTTTCGGCCCGGCCTTGCTGGCGCCGACGAGCGCGGCGACCGCGCAGACCGCTGCGCCAGTCGCAGTCCGCTTCGCGCGCTCCGGGCGCTCACTGACTTGGGATGGGCAGGACGAGAACCTGCTCGCCTTTGCCGAACGTCAGGGTATCGCCGTTGAATCCGGCTGCCGCGCGGGCAGCTGCGGCAGTTGCGAAACCATCGTCATCGAAGGCGCTGTCGTCTACACGCAAACACCCGATTACGCTATCGCCCCCGGGCGCTGCCTGCTGTGCATCGGCCAGCCGTCTTCCACGCTGACACTGGAAGCCTGACCGCCATGCAAGCACGCCTGTTCACCCGCGAAGTACTGCCGTTTGTGCTGGCGTTCAGCGCGCTGGTCGTCAGTGCGCTGCTGCTCGACGGCCTGCTGCATTTGTTCGATCTTGTGTGGGTCGGGCGCTATCTCGGTATTCCCGGAACGCTGCTGATCCTCGGCTCCTTCGGCTACTCCCTGCGCAAACGCAAACTGATTCGATTCGGCCAGCCGACGCGGCTTCTGCGCCTGCACGAACGCATGGCCTGGTCCGGCTCGCTGCTCATACTGGTGCATGCCGGCGTGCACTTCAATTCCATACTCGGCTGGCTGGCGATAGGTGCCATGCTCATTAACGTCGGCAGCGGGCTGACCGGCAAGTTCCTGCTCGATCGCTCGCGGCGCAAGCTCGACGAAACACGGCGGCTGCTCC
>JAQBCT010000059.1:0-4663 GCA_032124855.1 Gammaproteobacteria bacterium | reverse complement strand
CATCGTCACGGCGGCGGATCTGTCGATTCTCTACCTCAATCAGGCGGCCGAAGCGCTGCTGGAAGTCAGTGGCCACCGCTTGCTGGGAGAATTCCTGCCGCGTGTTTTTCACGACGACGCGACACTGGCCGACACGCTGCTCGATGTGGCACGCGGCGGCCAGGCATTCACCAAGCGCGGCGCCAGCGCTCGAACGATCGCGGGTGCCATGATCGTGGTCGACTACACCGTCTCCGCCATGCTCGACCGCACGCCGACCGAATTGCTGATCGAGATTCAGCCGCTGGATCGGCTGCTGCGCATCAATCGCGATGATCACCATGCCTCCGTACAAGAAACCACCCGAAAATTGATCCGCGGGCTGGCCCACGAAATCAAGAATCCGCTCGGCGGAATTCGGGGCGCAGCGCAGTTGCTGCAACGCGAATTGCCCAGCGAACATCAGCGCGATTACACGCGCATCATCATCGAAGAGGCGGACCGGCTGCGAAATCTGGTGGATCGGATGCTGGGTCCGAGTCAGCGCCCGCTGCTCGTCGCAGTGAACGTACATCACGCGCTCGAACACGTGGTCGCGCTGCTGCAAGCCGAAGCTCCCGGGCGCGTCACCGTGGTGCGCGACTACGATCCGAGCCTGCCGGAAGTAGAGGCCGATCTCGAACAACTGATCCAGGCACTACTCAACGTGATGCGCAACGCCCACCAGGCATTGGAAAAGTCCGCGGCGCCAACGATCGTCCTGCGCACTCGCATCATTCGCCAGTTCACCATCGGCGCAGTACGGCATCGCCTGGTGCTGCGCATCGACATCACCGACAACGGGCCGGGTATTCCGGCTGAACTATTGGACAGGGTCTACTACCCGATGATCAGCGGCCGTGCTGACGGTTCAGGACTGGGGCTATCCATCACCCAGAGTATCGTTGCGCATCATCACGGTCTCATTGAGTGCGAGTCGCAGCCCGGCATCACCACCTTCAGCCTCTACCTGCCCCTGGAGCAGCCGCATGGCAAATGACACCGTCTGGGTGGTCGACGATGACCGCTCCATCCGCTGGGTTCTCGCACGCGCACTCGAGCAGGCGCAGATCACATCTGTCACGTTCGACAGCGGCGATGCGATGTTGCAGCAACTCGCGCGCGAGCAACCCGATGCAATCATCAGCGACATCCGCATGCCGGGTGTAGACGGCATCGATCTGTTGGCGCGCGTGCACGAACGGCTGCCCGCGTTGCCTGTCATCATCATGACAGCGCATTCCGATCTGGAGAGCGCCGTCAATTCCTATCAGAGTGGCGCGTTCGACTACCTGCCAAAACCGTTCGACGTGGATGAAGCCGTAGCGATGGTGCGCCGCGCGGTCACACACTCGCGCGAGCAACGTCCGGCCGCTGCAATTGAAGACGCCGCGCCCACAGAGATCATTGGTCAAGCACCCGCGATGCAGGAAGTATTTCGCGCCATCGGTCGCCTTTCCCACTCCAACATCACGGTGCTCATCAATGGTGAGTCCGGCACCGGCAAAGAACTCGTCGCGCAGGCACTGCATCGGCACAGCCCCCGCGCCGGCGCTACGTTCATTGCGCTGAACATGGCGGCCATCCCTCGCGACCTGGTGGAAGCCGAACTATTCGGCCATGAAAAGGGCGCCTTCACCGGGGCGTCGCAACAACGCGTGGGCCGCTTCGAGCAAGCTAACGGCGGCACACTGTTTCTCGATGAAATAGGCGACATGCCGCCGGATACGCAGACACGATTGCTGCGCGTGTTATCCGATGGCGAATTCTATCGAGTGGGTGGCCACTCACCGGTGCACGTCGATGTGCGCATCATCGCGGCGACTCACCAGAATCTCGAACAACTGGTGACACAGGGCCAGTTTCGCGAAGACCTTTATCACCGCCTCAATGTCATCCGCATTCATCTGCCGCGCCTTGCAGACCGACGTGTCGATATTCCACTGCTCGCACGCCACTTCCTCAAGGAAGCGGCCGCCCAGCTGGGTGGTGAAACCAAATTGCTGCGGCCCGAGACTGAGCAATATCTTTCCGCGCTACCGTGGCCGGGCAATGTGCGTCAGCTCGAAAATACCTGTCGGTGGTTGACGGTGATGGCATCGTCGCGCGAGGTATATGTCGTCGATCTGCCGCCGGAATTGCGCGCTAGTGAAACCGTTAGTCATTCGAGTTCGGATTGGGAGGCGGCACTCGCGCGCTGGGCGCAGGAGGAGTTGGGGCGTCCAGGCAGCACCGATTCGCAGCCACTGCTGAAGGCCGCAGTGCCGCGCTTCGAACGAATCGTGATCGAAGCTGCACTGACCCGTTCTGGCGGCCGTCGGCGCGACGCTTCGGAATTGTTGGGGTGGGGGCGCAACACCCTGACCCGCAAAATGAAAGAACTCGGCATGAACTCGCAAGACGACTGAGTAAAGCCGCCCAACTCTGGCGCGCCCGACTGAGATTTGACTCTTCGGCGCGGCGGCAGGACCATCCAGACCCGTCCCCCAGGAAAGCGCGATCATGGCGAACCTCGGCTTCAATCACGTTGACCTGGCCACGCGCGACATGGCCATGACGCGCGCCTTCTACGAAGACGTACTGGGGTTCCCCGTGGCGCGGGCAGATATCATGGAGTTGAAAGGTGGCGGCCAGATCCAGCACATATTCTTCGATGTCGGCGGCGGTCAGCTGATTGCATTCATGAGCGGCGAAGACGCACCCGCGTTTCCGAACGAATTCGACACAGGCATCAATCGGGGCCTGGGGCTTCCAGACGGCGTTTACCATTTCGCCTTCCAGGCCGCGTCGGCTGACGATCTCGAGGCGACGAAGCAACGATTGCTCGACAAAGGCATCAAGGTGCGAGGCGTGGTCGATCACGACGGCTGGTGCAAGTCGATTTATTTCAAGGACCCCAACGGGCTGCAGCTTGAGTATTGCTGCCTCAGCCGACCGCTCACGGCTGCAGACGCGACACTCGCGGTGCGTAACCGCATCTGAGTCGCGGGTCGAAGCGCCTTGCCCCGGCCCTCCACTCCGACCCCTACAGCTTGGCGATCACCTCTGCGCCAATCTTTTTGATGGCCTCCACGGGATCGCCCGCCGCGGCGGCAAACACCGCGACGCGTGCGACACCCAGATCCTGCAGTCGCTTGATCGAATCAAGGCCTGCCTGAGGCGCCCACATCGTGGTGATCTCAATGTCACTGTAATTGCGACCCTCGGCCTTACACACCGATTTCAATTCCTTCAGCGCCGTGCCCAGCTCTTCGGGATCCGGGATCGGCGCAAACCAGCCGTCGCCGTGCCTGGCAATGCGCTGATAGATCTTGCCCTTCGCGCCGCCGATGATCACAGGCATCGGTTTCTGCATGGGCAGCGGAAAACTCTTGAAGCCATGCCAGTTCAAGAAGTCGCTGTCGTGTTCAACCACCTCACCCGCCCAGACCTTGCGCATGGCCGCGACGTAGTCGTCAAAGCGCGCGCCGCGGCGATCGAATGGCGTGCCCATTGCGACGAACTCCTCTTGCAGCCAGCCGATGCCCACGCCCAGCATGAAGCGACCATTCGATATCTGGTCCAGCGTGGCGGTTTGTTTGGCGAGCAACAGTGGGTTGGTCTGCGACAGAATGTTCACGCCGGTGCCGAGCCGCAGCGTCTTCGTGCTGGCTGCGATTGCCGTCAATGCAATCAACGGGTCGAAGAAATTCGTTTCAGGGGGGCCACCCATCTTTCCCGTCGGGCTGTAGGGATACTTGGACTGGTAGTCGAGCGGCACCACGACATGTTCGAACGTCCACACCGATTCGAATCCAGACGACTCCGCCAACTGCGCCATACCGATCATCTGCTGGGCGTTAGCCATGCCAATGTTCACCGGGATCAATCCGAATTTCATCGCGTCACTCCGCATGCAATTGAAGGCGCATCCAATCAGAGGCCTCGCAACGACGCAACCCGATGCGATCGCGACGCGCCACGGCGTTGCCGCGCGTCACCCATCCCTTCAGTATAGAAATGCCTCACCATTTCGGCCGCGCCACGCATGTTCGACGTCCTGCTGTTCGAGCCCGAGATCCCACCCAATACCGGCAACATCATGCGGCTGTGCAGCAACTGCGGGGTTCGACTGCACTTGATTGGGCCGCTTGGCTTTTCGCTCGACGACGCCAAATTACGGCGGGCGGGCCTCGACTATGGCGATTGGGCGGACGTCGTCACACATGCAGACCTGACAAGTGCGCTCGAGGCAGTGGCGCCGCCAAGGCTGTTCGCCTTCACCACGCACGCGACACGCAATTTCAGCACCGTGCGCTTTCAGAAGAACGATGCGTTGTTATTCGGTCCCGAGACGCGCGGCCTGCCGGCCACGGTGTTGAGCTCTGCAAGCGTATCGGATCGACTGCGCATCCCGATGCAACCCGGTTCGCGCAGTATGAATCTGTCCAATGCTGTTGCTGTGGTGGTGTTCGAAGCGTGGCGGCAGCTCGGTTATCCGGGCGCCATCTGAGGCACGCAGCACTAGTGCTGAACGACGTCCGGTGCCTGACGTTGCTTGATTGCTTCGTCGAACATCGCATCGAAATTCACCGGCGCGAGCTGCAACGCGGGAAAACCGCCCTTCACCATCAGCGAATCCACCACCTCGCGCGCGTAGGGAAAC
>JAQBCT010000058.1:0-9151 GCA_032124855.1 Gammaproteobacteria bacterium | reverse complement strand
GAGTCAGCTGCTCTACCAACTGAGCTAAGGCGGAATATGGAGAGGCCGGTAGTTTAATGGGCGGAGTTCGTTTTGCAACACTCCGCCGCTCGATTCACGGGGCACGAAAGACAGTATCCAGAATCTCCTGCAAACGCTTCGCCACGAGGAAGTGTCCCTCGCCCGGATACCGGTGCACCACCGCGCCGGGCACCATGCCGGCCATCATCTCGGCGTGCTGCGCAGGGACGTTGCGGTCCACGCTGCCCTGAAAGAAATGCACGGGCGCAGGGATATCGCGCAGTGCGAATCCCCAATCCGTGGCGAACAGCGCGAAGTCCTGCGCGGCGGCGAGCGCCATGGTCGATGAGTTGCTGCGCATGTCATCGACCATCATGGCGCGAATCTCGGGCTCGGCGAGTATGGCTTGATCGGCGGGCGGCAGTTGTCGCGACATCGCATCGAGCAGCCGGCCTGGCTGGCGTTTCATGGCGCTGAACTGCACACGCATCAACTGGCGCAGCAGCCAGCCGCCGCGCTTCGATAGCCGTGTTATCCAGCGGTTCATCGGCATCATGCCTTCCAGCGCGGCCGGATCGTGTAACGGACCGACGCCGCTGATGCAGGCCACACCCAGCAACCTGGGTGCGATGGAATGGGCGCAGACGAGCGCGTGGGGTCCGCCGCCGGAGATGCCGATGACGCCGAACCGATCCACACCAAGATGATCCGCAATGGCGAGCACATCGCCGGGCCAGTCGGTGAGACGTCGCGTGGGATCGAAGCTCGAGTGGCCATAGCCCGGGCGATCCGGCGCGATCAGCCGATAGCCGGTCACGGGCGCCGACGGTGGTGGTGCGACCTGCAGTCGCGAGCCGGGCGTGCCGTGAAATGCAAATACCGGCACGCCATCGGGTTCGCCGAATTCGGCGAACGCAAGATCGCGGCCATTCGGCAGGCGCACAACCGTAGTTGTCAGGAGTGTTGCGTTCGACATGCGGCTCTCCGCGACAGCGAGGTTACAATCCTGCCAGTCAAATCCGGTGCCGTCATGTCCCGCGCTGTCAATCAATTCGAAGTCGTTGCGCCTTACAAGCCCGCGGGCGATCAGCCGGAGGCGATCGCCAAAATGATCGACGGTCTGGAGTCGGGCCTTGCGCATCAGACACTGCTGGGTGTCACGGGATCGGGAAAGACCTATTCGGTGGCCAATGTCATTGCCGCGGTGAATCGTCCCACGCTGGTGCTTGCGCCCAACAAAACGCTGGCCGCGCAGCTTTACGGCGAATTCAAAGACTTCTTCCCGCACAACGCGGTGGAGTATTTCGTTTCGTATTACGACTACTACCAGCCCGAGGCGTATGTGCCGTCATCGGATACGTATATCGAGAAAGATTCCTCGGTGAATGCGCACATCGAGCAGATGCGGTTGTCTGCGACGAAGGCGATCATCGAGCGGCGCGACACGATCATTGTGGCTTCGGTGTCCGCGATCTACGGCCTTGGAGATCCGGGCTCTTATCTGAAAATGGTGCTGCACCTGGATCGCGGCGACCGCGTGGATCAACGCTACATCCTGGTGCGCCTGGCCGAGTTGCAGTACACGCGCAACGACATGGTGTTTCAGCGCGGCAGCTATCGAGTGCGCGGCGATGTGATCGATATCTTCCCCGCGGAATCCGAGAAGGAAGCGGTGCGCGTCGAGTTGTTCGACGATGTCATCGACAACATCTCGGTATTCGATCCGTTGACGGGTGAGGTGGTCAACCGGGTGCCGCGCTATACCATCTTTCCGAAGACGCACTACGTCACGCCGCGCGACCGGATTCTGTCGGTGCTGGACGATATCAAGGACGAGCTTGCCGATCGGCTGGCCTACCTTACGCAGCACAACAAGCTGGTTGAGGCGCAGCGTCTGGAACAGCGCACGCGGTTCGATCTGGAGATGATTCGCGAACTGGGTTATTGCAGCGGCATTGAAAATTACTCGCGCTATCTCTCGGGTCGCAAGGCGGGCGAACCGCCGCCGACGTTGTTCGACTATCTGCCCAAGGATGCGCTGCTGCTGGTGGATGAATCGCATGTCACCGTGCCGCAGATCGGCGGCATGTATAAGGGCGACCGCTCGCGCAAGGAAACGTTGGTGGAATACGGCTTCCGGTTGCCGTCGGCGCTGGATAATCGCCCGTTGCGTTTCGATGAATGGGAAGGCCTGGCGCCGCAGATGATCTTTGTGTCGGCAACACCGGGCCCGTATGAGGCGCGCCAGGCAGGGCAGGTGGTGGAGCAGGTGGTGCGCCCCACCGGGCTGGTGGATCCGATGATCGAGGTGCGCCCGGCATCCACACAGGTGGATGATTTGTTCGGCGAGATCCAGCTCACTGTGGCGCACGGCGAGCGCGTGCTGGTGACCACGCTGACGAAGCGCATGGCGGAGGATCTCACCGACTATCTCGATGAACACGGCGTTCGCGTGCGCTATCTGCACTCGGATATCGACACCATCGAGCGGATGGAGATTCTACGCGACCTGCGCCGCGGTGAATTCGACGTGCTGGTGGGCATCAACCTGCTGCGCGAAGGGCTCGATATGCCCGAGGTATCGCTGGTGGCGATTCTCGACGCCGACAAAGAAGGCTTCCTGCGCTCCGGTGGTTCGTTGATTCAAACAGTTGGCCGCGCCGCACGAAATCTGCGTGGGCGGGCGATCATGTATGCGGATCGCGTCACCGGTTCGATGCAGCGCGCCATTGACGAAACGGACCGCCGCCGCGGCAAGCAGATGGAATTCAATGCCCTGCACAACATCACACCCCGCAGCGTTCAGAAGTCGATTGGCGATGTGATGGAAGGCGCGCGCGCGCCCATGCCGGGCCAGTCATCGAAGCGCAGGGCGGCCGAAGAGCAGAAGAAATACCGCGGCGAGATTCCCAGCGATCCGAAGGCGCTGGGCAAGCTGCTGGCGAAGATGGAAAACCAGATGCTCGATCACGCGCGCAATCTAGAGTTCGAAGAAGCCGCGCGCGTGCGCGACGAGATTCACGAGATCAGAGCGGCCAGTCTGCTAACGCCTTGACGCGGGTGCGCTCAACCGGCGCGGCCGGCCCAGTAGGGTTCGCGCACCACGCGCCGCTGGATCTTTCCAGACGGCAGGCGTGGCAGGTCGGTGGAATAGTCGATGGAGCGTGGGCATTTGAAATTCGCCAGTCGTTCCTTCGCCCAGCGCAGCAGTTCGGCCGTGAGTTCATCGGACGGGCTGAAGCCGGGGCGCAGCTGCACCACCGATTTCACCTCTTCGCCCCATTCTTCGTTCGGCGCGCCGATGGTGCAGGCATCGAGCACCGCCGGATGCTTCAACAGCTCGTTGTCCACTTCCTGCGGATAGATGTTCACGCCGCCAGAGATGATCAGTTCGGCCGAGCGTCCCGTGAGGAACAGATAGCCGTCTTCATCGAAATAGCCCAGATCGCCCAGCGTGAAGTATTCGCCCCGGTAGGAGCTCGAGGTCTTCTTGTTGTCTTTGAAGTATTCGAAGCGGCCGCGCTGCGGGGCGCGCATATAGATGGTGCCAACCGTTCCCGGCGGCGCCTCGTTGCCTTCATCGTCGAGGATTTTGTTGTCGAACTCGGGCCCAGGCTTGCCCACGGTGCCGGGCTTGGTCAGCCACTCCTCGGAACCTACCATGAACCCACCGCCGCCTTCGGTGGCCGCGTAATACTCCCACACCACCGGGCCGAACCATTCGATCATGCCGCGCTTCACATGCACCGGGCAGGGTGCGGCGCCGTGGATGATGATGCGCATGGTGGACAGATTGTATCGGCTGCGCGTCTCCTCAGGCAGCTGCAAGAGGCGATGGAACATCGTCGCCACCATATGGGTGTGGCTGACGCGATGCGTTTCGGTCAGGCGCAGCGTTTCCTCGGCGTCCCAGCGATCCATCATCACCACGGTGACGCCGGAGACCAGCGGCAGCACGATGTTGATGAGCAGTGGCGCCGCATGATAGCCGGGGCCGGTGCACAAGTTGACGTCCACACCCGGCTGGTAATTCGCCAGCGTGCCCTGCCACTGCGGCACCGCAGGCTCGCGTTCTTTGCGATACACGCCCTTCGGCTGACCCGTGGTGCCAGAGGTGTAGAGCATCGTGCCGCCGAGCGATGGGTCGCTGATGTCGTCGTCGCTATGGCGCCCAACCACGGTGTCATAGTCGTCGAACCCGTCGATGGGTCCCGCGACGGCGAGTTTCAGTTTCACGTTGGGCGCGTGCGCGATGGCTTCCAGGGGCGCCTCACCCAATGAGGCATCGGCGATGAAGGCCTTGGCCTCGCAGTTGTCCACCACATAGCCGATCTCTTCACCCTTCAGGTGATAGTTGATGGGTGTGAAGCGAATGCCGCCGCGGCTGGCGGCTGCCCACGCCTCGACGAACTCCGGACGGTTGCGACATACCACCGCGATGGAATCGCCGTCGCCGATGCCGGCCGCGCGAAGGGCGCGCAACAACTGATTGGCGCGCTGATTCAGCTCGCCAAACGTACGGTCCCCGAAGGGCGTGATGACGGCTGGAACGTTGGGTTGGCGGAGCGCGTGATAGGCCAGCGTCATGCCCTGCGCAATGGCTTGTTCCAACGATCTCGACATGTGATCCCTCCTCAATTGGCGTTGAGTATAGGCGCAGCCGGCGGCGATTCGGGAGAGGCTTTGAGTCGAGAACGCGCTGATTTTGGTTGCCATGCCGGCCCCAAAAACGGTATGTAGATGCGACGCATCGGGGCTGCAGACCCGGCGCAATTCACAGTAGCTCATCAATCGGTCGTGGCGTGCGATTCGCGCGCTACAACAAAGGGAGTCGTCGATGCTGTTGGAAAAATGCGAGTTCGTCGGCGACGGCGGCGTGCAGTGCAATCAGGCGGCCCGCATCGGCGGCTGGTACTGCGTCATCCACGAGCCGCGGGAACCTCGCCGTGGTACGAAGTTCACGAGTGCGGACAAAGTGATCCTTGCCGGCTCCGGCACCCGGATTGCAGCGGCCATGTGGGAGCTGGTCCGTGACGAGGTGCTGAGTGAGGCCAAAGCCCGACGCATCCTGCGCCAGTTCTGGAGTGAGGTCGGCTACGCATTCAAGGACGTCAAGCGCCCCAGCTCGCGCATCCGTGGTCCACGTGGCGCGTCCATTCGTACGCCGATCACCACGAAAAACGTCAAGCCGGCAACGAAGGCGAAAGCGAAGCCCAAGGCGCGCCCCAAGACGGCGAACCCCGCCGTGAAGAAGGCGGTCCGCAAGCGCAAGTAGGCTGAACGTCGCCGCTCCGCAGGAGGCGGAATCGCCCGTGCGGCGGGTTCAAACTTGCTGGAACTGGAAGGGTGTATTGGTAGGCGCGAATGGATTCGAACCATCGACCCCCACCATGTCAAGGTGGTGCTCTAACCAACTGAGCTACGCGCCTGCTGAAGGGCGCGTAAGGTAACACCGGCTATTGATGCGCGCAATCCGCAACCGGGGCGCAATATCCGTTTCGACACAATGGCTTAGCGCGTCTCGGGGGTTGAACTTCGAGGTTGCAGGCGCACGGTGGCGTCAGTAGAATCCGCCCCCGCGATGCCACCCACGGTGGCGGAGCAATCGAGTTTCAGCCGAGCAGGTCTTCCGAATATGGAGGGCCAGTGCCGGCTTTATTGCTTTGGAGTGTTGCCTATTAAAAAACCAGGAGCAAAGGCGGGCGATCGTTCCGTGATCAACGAGGACATTCGCGTATCGCCTATACGCTTGGTTGGTGCCGGTGGTGAACAGCTTGGCATCGTGAGTCGGGACGACGGACTTGCTGAAGCGCGCAAGACGGCGATGGATCTGGTGCTGATTGCACCTGATGCCGAGCCGCCGGTGTGCAAGGTAATGGACTATGGCAAGCATCTGTTCGAGCTGAAGAAGCAGAAGTCTGCGCAGCGCAAGAAACAGAAGCAGATCCAGGTCAAGGAGATGAAGTTTCGTCCTGGCACTGAGGATGGGGACTATCAGGTCAAACTGCGCAACCTGATCCGCTTCCTGGGCGACGGAGACAAAGCCAAGGTGTCGCTGCGATTTCGCGGTCGTGAGATGGTGCATCCGGAGATCGGTATGCAGCTGATGAAGCGAATTGAAGTAGACCTTGAGGCACACGGCACTGTGGAAGCACAGCCGCGCTTCGAGGGCCGTCAGGTCACCATGGTGCTGGCTCCTAAGAAGAAGAAGAACTAGGACCACTAGTCATTGAGCCGCGGACGCACAGCGCACGCGTGAATCAACAATGCGGAGTATTTGAAATGCCGAAGATGAAAACCAACCGTGGCGCGGCCAAGCGTTTTCGACGCACTGCGACCGGTTATAAGTACAAGCAAGCGTACAAGAATCATATCTTGACGAAGAAGGCCCCCAAGCGGAAACGTCAGTTGCGTGGGCTCAATCAAGTTTCACCGTCCGACGTGGATCGTCTCGATCGCATGTTGCCGACGAAAGCACGCTGACGGGAGGACGACATGCCAAGAGTAAAACGTGGTGTGACGGCTCGCGCCCGCCATAAGAAAGTAATGGATCTGGCGAAGGGCTACTACGGTGCCCGCAGCCGGACGTATCGAACGGCCAAACAAGCCGTCATCGCCGCTGGCCAATATGCCTATCGCGACCGTCGCCAGAAGAAGCGGCAGTTCCGCTCGCTGTGGATCATCCGCATCAACGCGGCCGCGCACGAGCATGGTTTGTCGTATAGCTTGTTTATCGCCGGCCTCAAGAAGGCGGCGATCGAAGTAGACAGGCGCGTGCTGGCAGATCTGGCGATGCATCAGAAGGAAGCCTTCGGTGTGCTCGCACAGCAAGCCAAAACCGCGCTCGCGGCGTAACAGCTAATACATCGACATCGTCGTCTTCTGGAGGCCACATGGTGCCCTCCGTCAAGACGCTCGTAAGGTAAGAGTCAGGGGAAGGGCAGACACTGTCACTTCCCCTTTTTGTTTGGAGCGGGCATGAATCTCAACGACATCATCGCAGCGGCTGAAGCGGCCGTGGCACAGGCGGGCAACGCACAGGCGCTGGATGACGTTCGCGTGCGATTCCTCGGCAAGAAGGGCACGCTCACGGCGCAGTTGAAGTCGCTGGGTGCGTTGCCGGCAGACGAACGCCCCCAAGCAGGTGCAGCCATCAACGCAGCCAAAGCGCAGGTACAAACCTGGCTCGACGCGCGCGAAGCGACGCTGCGCTCGGAACAGCTCGCGACGTCACTCGCGAAAGATGCGCTCGATGTCACGCTGCCCGGACGTAAACAGTCTGCCGGCGGACTGCACCCGGTGAACCAGGCGCTGCAGCGCATGGAACAGATCTTCGCCGCGGCCGGCTATGCGGTGGTGGAAGGCCCCGAGATCGAGGACGACTATCACAACTTCGAAGCGCTCAACATTCCGGCGCACCATCCGGCGCGCGCGATGCACGATACGTTCTATCTCGACAACGGCCTGGTGCTGCGCACGCATACATCGCCTGTGCAGGTCCGCGTGATGGAAAATCAGGCGCCCCCCATTCGAGTGGTATGCCCGGGTCGTGTATACCGGCGCGACTACGATGCCACCCACAGCCCGATGTTCCATCAGCTGGAAGGTCTGGTGATCGACGAGGGCATCAGCTTTGCGGATCTGAAAGGCACGGTCATCGAGTTCCTGCAACGTTTCTTCGAGCGCGAACTGGACGTGCGCTTTCGGCCTTCCTACTTCCCCTTCACCGAACCGTCTGCAGAGGTGGACGTGCAGTGTGTGCATTGCCTGGGCGAGGGGTGCAGCGTGTGCGGGAATACTGGATGGGTCGAAGTGATGGGCTGCGGCATGGTGCATCCGAATGTGCTGGAGATGTCCGGCATCGATTCGGAACGCTACACGGGCTTCGCCTTCGGCTTCGGTGTGGACCGGCTGTCGATGCTGTTGTATCAGGTGGACGATCTGCGCCTGTTCTTCGAAAACGACCTGCGTTTTCTACGCCAGTTCAATTAGGGGGCGCCGTGCAGATCAGTGAACAGTGGCTCCGTGAATGGGTGAACCCGCCGGTTGCAACGGACGAGCTCGCCAAACGACTCACCATGGCGGGTCTCGAGGTGAGTGGCATTGCGCCGGCCGCCGCGGCATTCGATGGTGTGGTGGTGGGGCACGTTCGCGCCGCGGCGCCGCATCCAGATGCGACGCACCTGACGGTGTGCCGGGTATTCGACGGCAACGGTGAGCAACAGGTCGTGTGTGGTGCCAGCAATGTGCGTGCAGGCATGTACACGGCCTATGCACGTGTCGGTGCGGTTCTGGCCGATGGCAAGTCCATCGACCGCGCCAAACTGCGCGGCGTGGAGTCGTTCGGCATGCTGTGCAGCGCGGCCGAACTTGGCATTGGCGATGATGACGCCGGCATCATGACGTTGCCCCAGGATCTTCGCGCTGGCGCCTCGCTGCGTGAGGCGCTGAAGCTGGACGATACGATCCTCGACATCGAGCTGACACCCAATCGCGGCGATTGCCTCAGCGTGCGTGGCGTGGCCCGGGAGCTGGGTGTGCTGTTCAACCTGCCCGTCACCGCACCAGCGTGTGCCGCCGTGGCACCAAGCATCGACGACGTATTCCCTGTCGCGCTCGAACAACCCGACGGGTGTCCCCGCTATCTGGGACGCGTGCTGCGCGGGATCGACGTCACAGCGCAAACGCCCCTGTGGATGCAGGAGCGTTTGCGGCGGGGCGGACTGCGTTCGATCGATCCGGTGGTGGACGTCACCAACTATGTGATGCTGGAGCTGGGCGAACCCCTGCACGCCTTTGATCTGGCGCTGTTGAAGCAGCAGATCGTGGTGCGCAACGCACGCGCGGGCGAAGTGCTGGTGTTGCTGGATGGGCGCAACGTGACATTGGATGCGCAAACATTGCTGATCACCGACGCGAGCGGCCCGATCGCCATCGCGGGCGTCATGGGCGGCGAACGCAGCGGCATCCAGAGCGATACGCGCGATGTGTTCATCGAATGCGCGTACTTTGCGCCGCTGGCGGTGGCAGGGACGGCGCGCCGCTACGGTCTGCAAACCGACGCCTCCCAACGATACGAGAGAGGGGTGGATCACCAGCTGCAACAACAGGCAATTGAACGCGCCACCGCACTGCTGATCGAGATTGTGGG
>JAQBCT010000057.1:0-2576 GCA_032124855.1 Gammaproteobacteria bacterium | reverse complement strand
CAGGTTGTCTGCAGAGGGAGCGAAGTGAATGAACAAACGCGAGCATCGACGATTTACGGCGGAGCAGAAGCTGCAGATTTTGCGCGAGGCGGAACAGCCCGGGGTGACGGTGAGCGAGGTGTGTCGGCGCAATGGGTTGGCGCCGTCAGTCTTTTATCGGTGGCGGGCGGTGGCCCAGAGCGGTTCAGCGAGCGCGCTGAAACAGGATGCGAAGCGCCTGCCGGGTAAAAGTGATCTGGAGGCACGACGCGAAGCGGAACTGGTCCGGTTGCGAGCGGTGATCGCGGAGATCACGGCGGAGAATCTGGAGCTGAAAAAAAAGATCTGAGGTTGGACGATCTTTCGCGGGTTCCGGCAGAGAGTAAAGCGGCAGTGATGCAGATTGTGGCGCAAACGAAACGACGTTCAGGGTGGCCAGCGCATCGGACGCTGGCGGCACTCGGCGTGCCACGCAGCGTGTACTACGGCTGGCGCCGCCGCGAGTGCTTGCAGGATCGGCCCGGTGTGCCGTGTCGGGTCTATGAAGTGTTGCCCGAGGAGCGTGCTGCGATCTGTCGATTTGCGCTGCTGTATCCAAAGATCGGTTATCGCAAATTGACCTGGATGATGATCGATGCGGGGATCGCCTGCGTCGGGGAAAGCACGGTTTATCGGGTGTTGAGCGAAGCGGATCTGTTATCGCGCTGGAAACGTTCAGAACGGTCGAGCGGTGAATATCACTTTCGCCCGGCAGCCCCGAATCAGCAGTGGCATACCGATGTGATGTACGTGTGGGTCGCGGCACGCTTCTACTTCCTGGTGAGTTTTGTCGATGCGTACAGTCGGTACGTCGTGCACCACAAGCTGCTGCTGTCGATCGACGGTCAATCAGTTGCCACTGAACTGCAGGCGGCAATGGATGCGGTGAGCGATGTCCGGCCGCGCATCGTGCACGATCACGGCAGCGAGTTCGTCAATCGCGATGTCGCGGCGGTGATCAAGACGCACAACCTGATCGATATCAAAACGCGGCCGCGGCATCCGGAATCCAATGGCATTGTTGAACGGTTCAACGGCACGGTACGCGATGAGACCGACAACGATTACGGCAGCAACTATCTGCAAGCCGAAGCGATCATCGGCAAGCTGATGCAGCACTACAACGAGGAACGACTCCACGCCACGCTGGGATACATGACGCCGGCGACGTGGCATCGTGGGCAACCGGAACAGGTTCGACAAGAGCGCGCACGGCGAATCGCTGCCGCCCGTGCGCATCGCAAATCAATCAATCAGCAGCGGTTAACCCAGGCAGTCTGAGCAGTGAAAGTCTCCCTTCTTAGCAAACCCGTTTTGTCCAAGTTGACGTGAAGCGCGACAGTGGCCGCACGCGCACACGCGCGGTGGTTGATTCGGAAGTCACTGTTCTGCGAGACGAGTCCGCCTACTCCGGACGTGGCGGAGTGTCAGTGAACCGTTGTCATCCTACTGATCGCGCTGAATTCCGGCGGCGCCTGTTGTCGTGCGACGTGTTCCAGGATTCTCTGAATGATGTCCGGACGGGTGACATCGGCGACGTCCAAGAAAGACGTTAGACTTCAGGACACCGGTAGAACGGTTTAACCAATGTGTTGCATTGACCGGTTGAATCCGCAGCAAACAGCGGTCATTCACCTCATTGCTCCATCTCAAAGAAATCCAGAATGCGCCGTCGCGCTTCACGCGAGCTGCCACTGCTTGCCATATGGCCGCCCTCGACTATCTCAAATTGCGAGCCCGGCACAAGAGCGGCGAGGTCGCGCCCGGCCTTCATGTCGACCATGGCGTCGTTGCGGGCGCTAATCACCAGAGTCGGCAGGCGGATCTGCTTTGCCAGCTCGCGGCTGTCTATCTGAGACATGGACCGCATGAAGCTCGTCATCGCAGCGCCGTCGCCGGAGCGTCGCAGCATCTCTCCCAGAATCAACCGGTCGACCTCGTCTCCTGCGGGATCGAGCAGCATACCAGCGAGCATATTGGAGATATGCGGATTACGGTCCCAATCAACCTCGATCAGATTAGTCAACTGCGCGAAACCCTCACGCGCCTCGTCCTCCATCCAGTCATACGATGCCATCACGCCAGCCAGCGCCAGGTGCGTCACACGCTCGGGATGCTGCGCAGTGTACGCAATTGCTACCGGGCCGGCTGAGGACACGGCGAAAAGACTGAAGCGTTCCAGGCCGAGGGCGTCCACCACCGCTCCGAGGTCGTTCACAAGTGCTGGCAGCGAGAAATCATCCACACCACGGTCCGACAGGCCGAAGCCGCGACCGTCATAGCGCACGAACAGATGGTCGCGCGAGGACATCGCGACAAGGCCATTATTATCGAACATAGGGCTGTTCTGCCCGCTCTCGAGATGTGTACTGGAAGCCTGCACCTGGACGATGGGAGACCCTTCACCGGAGGTCGCATAGGCGATCCGGGTGCCGTCTGGCGTCGTGACGAAGCCAAGCTTCTGTTCAATGGCATCGCCGAAGTACAACTGCGGTGCGTTTAGCGCCAAGGTAAACAGCAGCGTATCGCGATAGTAGTAGCCGAGCGCGAGGGCGGCG
>JAQBCT010000056.1:0-22340 GCA_032124855.1 Gammaproteobacteria bacterium | reverse complement strand
GCGACGCACGGTCTCGATCACCGCATGCTGGACAACGCCAGTACCGATGGCCAGATATTGCCGCAGCAGGTGATCCAGGCGCTGTACCAGGTGACGCAGGGCAACGCCTACGTCAGCAGCGACGTGGGCCAGCACCAGATGTTCGCGGCGCAATACTACAAATTCGACGAACCGCGCCGGTGGATCAACTCCGGTGGCCTTGGAACCATGGGTTTCGGTCTGCCAGCCGCCATGGGCGTGCAGTTCGCGTTTCCCAACGCGGTGGTTGCCTGCGTGACGGGTGAAGGCAGTTTCATGATGAATATGCAGGAGCTGTCCACCTGCCTGCAGTACGGGTTGCCCGTCAAAATCGTCAACTTGAACAACGCAGCGCTCGGCATGGTGAAGCAGTGGCAGGATATGCAGTATGGCGGGCGCCATTCGCACAGTACCTATCGAGAGGCGCTGCCCAATTTTGTAGCGCTGGTCGAGTCCTTCGGGCACGTCGGCATGAAGGTCGAGCGCGTGGGGTGAACTCATGCCGGCAATGAAGGCGGCTTTCAGCGAAAAGTATCGCAATCGGCTGGTATTTCTCGATGTGCACATCGATCCGGATGAACATGTCTATCCAATGGCCATCAAGGGAGGCTCCATGCGCGATATGTTCCTGTCGCGAGGGGAAACCACGTGATGCGCCGTATCATCGCTGTTCTGCTGGAGAACGAAGCAGGCGCGCTGTCGCGTGTGGTCGGCTTGTTCGCGCAGCGCAACTACAACATCGAAACGCTGACAGTGGCGCCCACCGAGGATGAAACCCTGTCGCGGCTGACGCTCACCACGCGTGGTGACGACTCGAAGATCGAACAGATCACCAAACAGCTGAACAAGTTGATCGAAGTGGTGAAGGTGATGGATCTCACTGATGGCGATCATGTCGAGCGCGAACTCATGCTGATCAAGGTACGTGCCGAGGGCACGGCGCGCGATGAGGTGAAGCGCACGACAGATATCTTTCGCGGCCAGATCATTGATGTATCCGACACCACCTACACCGTTCAACTGACAGGCCCGTCGGGCAAGCTCGACGCCTTCATCCGCGCCATTGGCAAGGCGGTTGTGCTGGAGGTGGTGCGCAGTGGTGTCTCGGGAATCGGACGCGGCGAAAAAATTCTCAGTCTCTAACCATTCTATTGAGGGAGGGAACGATGCGGGTCTACTACGACAAGGATGCGGATCTTTCGATTATTCAGAACAAGAACGTTGTGATCGTGGGTTACGGCTCGCAAGGCCATGCCCACGCGAACAATCTGCGCGACTCGGGCGTGAAGAGTCTTACGGTTGCGCTACGCAAGGGCTCGCAGTCGTGGCGTAAGGCGGAGAAGGCGGGACTGAACGTTTCGGAAGTACCAGCAGCGGTGAAGACTGCCGATGTGGTGATGATTCTGACGCCCGATGAATTGCAGCCGGCCATCTATCGGGAACAGATCGAGCCGAATCTCAAGCAGGGTGCGACGATCGCCTTCGGTCACGGCTTCAACATTCACTTTCAGTTGATTGAACCGCGCGCCGATCTCGACGTGATCATGATCGCGCCGAAAGGCCCGGGTCACACCGTGCGCTCTACGTATGTCGAAGGCGGCGGTGTGCCCAGCCTGATCGCCATTGCCCAGGATGCGTCGGGCGCAGCCAAAGAGACCGCGTTGTCATATGCCTCGGCCAACGGCGGCGGCCGGGCGGGTGTGATTGAGACGTCGTTTCGCGAAGAAACTGAAACGGATCTGTTCGGCGAACAGGCCGTACTGTGCGGCGGTGCCGCGGCGCTGGTACAGGCGGGCTTTGAAACACTGGTCGAGGCGGGATATGCGCCTGAGATGGCGTACTTCGAATGCCTGCACGAATTGAAGCTGATCGTCGATTTCTTCTATGAAGGCGGCATCACCAATATGTGGTACACCGTCTCGAACACCGCGGAGTATGGTGGCCTGACGCGCGGCCCGCGCATCGTCACCGCAGAGACGAAGGCGGAGATGAAGCGTATTCTCCAAGAGATTCAAACAGGGCGCTTCGCGCGTGAATTCGTCGCCGAGAATCAAGCCGGCGCGCCGACCATCAAAGCCATGCGGCGGATCAGCCAGGCTCATCAGATCGAAGAGGTGGGTGAGCGGTTGCGTGCGATGATGCCGTGGATCTCCGCGAAGCGTCTGGTGGATCGCGAGAAGAACTGAGCGAGGTGATCACTTGACTGATGCGTCACGCGAACCCGACCCGAAGCGTCCCTTGCGAACCGTGTTCCGGCGCAATCGGGAGGATTCAGATGAGGCGCACGGGCTGACGCGCCGCGGTATCTACTTGTTGCCCAATCTGATCACCACGGGTGCTTTGTTCGCCGGCTTCTACGCCATCGTGGCAGCGATGGACGGCAATTTCATTCCCGCTGCAATCGCCATCTACGCTGCGATCTTGCTCGATACGGCGGATGGGCGCGTCGCGCGACTGACGCGGACGGAGAGCGCATTCGGCGCCGAATACGACAGTCTCTCCGACATGGTTGCGTTTGGGGTGGCGCCGGGACTGGTTGCGTTCAGCTGGGCACTGTCTGAGCTGGGACAGCTCGGCTGGGTGGTGACGTTTCTCTATATGGCCTGCGCGGCATTGCGCCTTGCGCGCTACAACACGCAGGGCGATCTGTCGTCGTTCACTGGACTTGCGAGTCCTGCGGCGGCATGCCTGGTGGTCACCACCATCTGGGTGATGGAAGAATTCCGCGCACCCACCGACATCGTGGGCGTCGTGCAGGCGGGCCTGGTGGCCGTGGTGACGACGCTTTCCGCGATGCTGATGGTCTGCAACTTCCGCTACTTCTCGCCAAAGATGCTGACCTTGCGCGGCAGGGTACCGTTCATGGTGCTCGTTGCCATTGTGCTGGGTTTCGCCATCGTGCTGGCCGATCCGCCCAAGGTATTGCTGACACTGGCGGTGCTCTATGCACTCAGCGGCCCCGTACAGTGGTTGGTGCAGTTCGCTCGCGGTCGCACCAACCGCGCAGCGCCACCGGCGGAGTCTGACGACTGACTGCGCGCGCGTTCATCTACCGCCTCTGGAGGTTCGTCTGAGTTCGCAACATGCATACTGGCGCGCCACGCTGCGTCTCGTGGCGTTCTGTCTGGTGGTGTGGTTCTTCGTCTCGTTTGTCTGCGGGATACTGCTGGTCGATGAACTGAATCGGTTCACGATTGGCGGCTTTCCACTGGGATTCTGGATTGCGCAGCAGGGCAGCATCTATGTCTTCCTGCTGCTGATCGTGTTCTATGTGTGGCGCATGCGTCGCATCGATCGCGACCACGGCGTGGACGAGGACTGAGCGCGCGATGAGTCTCGGTGCACTCACGTACCTGCTGGTCGGCGCGAGCTTCGTCTTGTACATCGGCATCGCGTTCTGGTCGCGGGCGCGCAGCACCGGCGACTTTTATGTCGCTGGCAAGGGTGTTCACCCCATCGCTAACGGTATGGCCACGGCGGCGGATTGGATGTCAGCCGCGTCGTTCATTTCGATGGCCGGACTGATCGCCTTCCTCGGCTACGATGGTTCGGTGTACCTGATGGGGTGGACCGGCGGATATGTTCTGCTCGCGCTGCTCCTGGCGCCCTATCTGCGCAAATTCGGCAAGTACACCATTCCCGAGTTCATCGGTGAGCGTTACTACTCCCACACCGCACGCCTCGTGGCCGTGGTGTGTCTGATCTTCATTTCCTTCACCTACGTCGCCGGCCAGATGCGCGGGGTAGGCATCGTGTTCTCGCGCTTCCTCGGGGTCAGCATCGACACCGGTCTGCTGGTTGGCATGGCGGTCGTATTCTTCTACGCCGTGCTGGGCGGGATGAAAGGCATTACGTACACCCAGGTCGCGCAGTACTGCGTGCTGATCTTCTCGTACACCGTTCCTGCGGTGTTCATCTCGCTCGAAGTAACGGGCAATCCCGTCCCGCAGCTGGCGTTTGGCGATACGGTGCAGGGCGGCTCAACGCATTTGTTGGAAAAGCTCGACCAGGTGGTCACCGAGCTCGGCTTCACGGCCTATACGGCAGGGACCAAGAGTCGTGTCGATGTATTCTGCATCACCGCGGCGCTGATGCTGGGCACGGCCGGACTGCCGCACGTGCTGGTGCGGTTCTTCACAGTCCCGAAGGTGCGCGACGCGCGTGCCTCCGTGGGCTGGGCATTGCTGTTCATTGCTGTCCTGTATACGACAGCGCCGGCGGTGGGCGCCCTGGCCCGGTTGAATCTCACCGAAACGATACAGGCCGGGCCTGTGGGGATCGCGACATCGAACCTGGCCTACGATTCGCGGCCGCAGTGGTTTCGAACCTGGGAGCAGACGGGCCTGCTGCAATTTGAGGACCGCAACGGCGATGGACGAATTCAATACTACAACGATGCCAACGAATCGTTTCGGGGGCGTGCCGAGGCCTTCGGTTGGGCCGGCAACGAGCTCCGTGTCGATCAGGACATCATCGTGCTGGCGAACCCGGAAATCGCAGAGCTGCCGAACTGGGTGATCGCCCTGGTTGCAGCCGGCGCAATCGCAGCGGCGCTGTCCACCGCCGCGGGACTGTTGCTCGTCATCTCGGCGGCGGTTTCGCATGATGTGCTCAAAGGGGTCCTCGTGCCCGACATCTCCGAGCGCGGCGAGCTGCTGGCGGGGCGCATCAGTGCGGCGCTAGCCGTGGCCATGGCGGGGTACCTCGGATTGCACCCGCCTGGATTCGTCGCTCAGGTCGTGGCATTCGCCTTCGGACTCGCCGCTGCATCGCTGTTCCCGGTCATCCTGCTCGGCATCTTCAGTCGGCGTTTGAATCGCAATGGAGCAATCGCGGGCATGCTCACCGGACTGATCTTCACGATGGGTTACATCGTGTATTTCAAAGGCGTGTTCATCACACCGCTCGCCGAGAATGTTGCGACGAACTGGCTGTTCGGTATTTCGCCTGAAGGTATTGGCGCGGTGGGTGCACTGCTGAATGTGGTGGTCGCGTTGACGGTCAGCCAACTCACGGCACCGCCACCCGCCGAGGTGGTCGCGCTGGTGGAGCGCATCAGAATTCCACGGGGGTGATGGCCGCTCAGTCGACGTCAGCCGGTGTGAGCGGTGTGGAGCCGTTGCGGCGCCCCACGGCGTCGGCGAGTTGGGCAAGACATCGCACCGAATCCTCCCAGCCGATGCACGCATCGGTGACGCTTTGGCCGTAGGTGAGCGTGCGTCCTTCGCTGAGTTCCTGGCGGCCTTCCTTGAGATTGCTCTCGATCATCACGCCCATGATGCGCGGTTCACCGTCGCCAAGCTGCTTGCAGATATCGGCACAGACATTGAGCTGTTGGCGATGCTGCTTGTTGCTGTTGGCATGGCTCATATCGATCATCACTTTCGGTACCAGCCCGGCTTGTTCGAGCACGCGGCTCGCATAGTGCACGGACGGATTGTCAAAATTTGGGCGTCCGCCGCCGCGCAGAATGATGTGGCAATCCTCATTGCCCGACGTCGAGAAAATGGCTGAGTGGCCCTGCTTGGTCACCGACAGAAAGATATGGGAGTGGTGTGCTGATTTGACGGCGTCCACCGCCACCTGCACGGATCCATCGGTGCTGTTCTTGAAGCCAATCGGGCAGGACAAGCCGGATGCCAGCTGGCGGTGGATCTGACTCTCCGTGGTGCGCGCGCTGATTGCGCCCCAGCAGACCAGGTCGCCGAAGTACTGCGGCGAGATCGGATCCAGATATTCAGTGCCCGTCGCGACGCCCGCATCGATCAGCGAGCGCAGCAGTCCGCGTGCGGTCTTCAATCCCAGATTGATGTCGTAGGAATTGTTCAGATGCGGATCGTTGATCAAACCCTTCCACCCGACGGTCGTGCGGGGTTTTTCGAAGTACACGCGCATGACGATTTTCAGCACATCGTGGTAGCGCTGCGCTTGCTCCGATAGGTGTCCTGCGTAGTCCAGTGCTGCGGCGGGATCGTGAATGGAGCAGGGGCCAATGACGACAATCAGACGCGGATCGCGCCCGTGCAGAATGTCGCTGATCTCGCGCCGGGCGGTGAATACGGTCTGTGACGCGGCGTCGTTGATCGGTAGTTCCGCGAGCAGAGCATCCGGGGCAATGACCTCCTGCATGCCGGTGATACGAACGTCGTCGGTATGGTATTTCATCGCGGTGGGTTCTGGGCGACAGCGGGCGGATCACCATACCGGGATTGCCGTGGCGCGTGAAGGACACAACCCAAGCGCCCCTGAGGCGCGCTTGGGTACAATGAAACGCTATGTCAGCCGCTCGCACACAATCCGCCCGCCAACGTCGGCTCCTGGCCGAAATGGGGATCGATGTCTGGGTGAAGCGCGGCGCGCCGCGTGTCGCCGCGCTGCCGGTGCAACCCGTGACATCAGGCGTCGTCAACCAGGCACCTGCACCCGCGCAGGTTTCGAAGCGCACTGCCGAACCACCCCGCGCGACGGCGGTGGCGCCAGAAGCGTCCGTGGCGATCCAGCTGGAGTGCGTATCAGGTCCAGGTGCTGTTTTGGTGGGCGCGCTCTCGGGGGCTGCCGATCTGCGCCTGGCCCGGGATATCGTGCAGGCAATTGCCGGACCCGATGCAGCGCTGCAACGAACAGCATTTCGCTGGCCACAAACCCAGAGCGGGGATACCTCTCCGGCGGGAGCGTCCAGCGCGTACGCGGGCTTCCTTCGGGGGCAGACAGATCGCGCGTCGGCACGTTGTCTGCTGCTGCTCGGCGCGGCTGCGACGGAACTCGCCGACAGTGTCGAGCTTGCCAACGGTGCTGCGGTGCTGCGGTGCGCCGCAGCGACGTCGATTCGGGCAGATTTCGCGGCGAAGAAGGCGCTATGGTTGGCGATCTCGAAATTCGCGGTGCCGTGATTTTCCGGCCGATGCGGGTGGATGATCTCGATCGGGTCATGGAAAACGAGACTCGCAGCTACGCATTTCCGTGGACGCGCGGCGTTTTCCTCGATTGTCTGAACGCTCGAAACGAATGTTGGGTCGTGGAGCATGACGGCGTCCTGATGGGTCATGGCGTGCTGTCGCTCGCCGCGGGTGAGGCGCACCTGCTCAATGTCTGCGTGCGTCGCGATCATCAGGGGCAGGGTCTCGGACGACAGACCGTGGTTCATATGCTGGCGCGGGCGCGGGCGCGCCAGGCGGCTACGCTGTTTCTGGAAGTTCGACCGTCCAATCGTGTGGCGCGCGCGCTGTATCTGTCCCTCGGTTTCAGCGAAATCGGCTTGCGCAAAGACTACTACCCTGCCGTCACCGGCAATGAAGATGCGGTGGTGCTGGCGTTGACGCTGGGCGATGCGAGTCGAGGCGTTGTTTGAAACGGCGGCAGGCAGCGCGTGTGGGACCGCCGCAGACCCCGTATAATCGCGCGTTTTTTTGAATCGGCCAGCTCGTGAAATCCAGCATCCCGCGTCGCACGTTTGCGATCATTTCCCACCCGGACGCCGGCAAGACGACCGTGACGGAAAAGTTGCTGCTGCTGGGGCGCGCCATTGCGCTTGCCGGTACGGTGAAGTCGCGTAAATCCGATCGTCATGCCACGTCGGACTGGATGGCGATGGAGCGCGAGCGGGGCATTTCGGTCACGACGTCAGTGATGCAGTTCGAGTATGCCGACTGCGTCGTGAACCTGCTCGATACGCCGGGCCACGAAGATTTCTCCGAGGATACCTACCGCACGCTCACCGCGGTGGACTCGGCACTGATGGTCATCGACGCGGCGAAGGGTGTGGAGCCGCGCACGATCAAGCTGATGGAAGTGTGTCGCATGCGCGACACCCCCATATTGACGTTCATCAACAAGCTGGATCGCGAAATCCGCGAACCCATCGAATTGCTGGACGAAGTGGAGACAGTGCTGGGCATTGCGTGCGCGCCGATGACCTGGCCAATTGGTGCCGGTCGTTCGTTTCGCGGCGTCTACCACCTGCTCGAGGATCGCATCTACTGCTATGCGCCGGGGCATGGCCATCATCTGCACGCGTTTCGCACCATAGACGGTATCGCCAGTGACGCGGCGCGTACGTATCTTGGCAGTGACTATGCGACGCTCGCCGAGCAGATCGATCTGGTGCGCGGCGCGAGTCATGCGTATGAGGAGGATGCATATCTGCGCGGCGAGTTGACCCCCGTATTCTTCGGCACCGCGCTCGGCAACTTCGGCGTGGAGCATCTGCTCGATTGCTTCGTGCGTATCGCGCCGACACCGCGACCGCGCGCCACGAACGAGCGCGCCGTGATTCCCGATGAGGACGCCTTCACAGGATTCGTGTTCAAGATCCAGGCGAACATGGATCCCAGGCATCGCGATCGCATCGCATTCCTGCGCATCTGTTCGGGCGCTTATCACGCGGGCATGCGCATGCGTCATGTCCGCATCGGCAAGGACATCAAGGTTTCTGATGCGGTCACGTTCCTGGCAGGCGACCGGATGCACGCCGACGATGCTTATGCCGGTGACATCATTGGGCTGCACAATCACGGCTCGATACAGATCGGCGATACCTTCACCGAAGGTGAATCGATCCGCTTTGTCGGCGTGCCGAACTTTGCGCCCGAGCTGTTTCGTCGCGTGCGCGTAAAGGATCCACTGAAGTCCAAGCAGCTCGAGAAGGGGCTGTCCCAATTGAGCGAAGAGGGCGCCACGCAGGTATTCAAGCCGCTCACGCGCAACGATCTGATTGTGGGAGCGGTGGGTGTGCTGCAGTTCGATCTGGTCGCATTCCGCCTGAACGACGAGTACAAGGCCGACTGCTTGTATGAGGATGCGAACGTCCATACGGCGCGATGGGTGTACTGTGACGATGCCGCCAAGCTCGATGAGTTTCGACGCAAACAAGCCGACAATCTTGCGATCGACGGCGGTGGCTACCTGACCTATCTCACACCGTCGCGCGCGAACCTCATGCTGACGCAGGAGCGCTGGCCGCAGATCCGGTTCGCGCAAACACGTGAGCATTGATCCGCGCGCTCGCCGCCGCACCAATCGCCATGCGTGATCATTCTCAGCTGATTGCCGAGTACCGCAGTAATCCATCGCGCGATGAGTTGACCGCAGCGGTATACGTGGCGCGCGTGCTGGAACCCAGTGTTGCCGCACCCGCTGTTGATGCGCAACTGACCGCGCTGCACGAAGCCTTCGTCGGCGCGCGTGGCGAGCGCGGGGGCGTGGTGGATCTCATCGACTTCATGCGCGAGCAGGGATTTGCCGGTTCGGCAGATATGCAGAGCATGGACTGCAGCCGCATTGACCGCGTGCTGGCCGGCAGGCGCGGCATCCCGATCAGCCTCGCCGTCGTGTACGTGATGCTCGCGCGCAGGCTGGGGTTGACGGCGGCTGGAATCAATTTCCCGGGTCACTTTCTGGTGCGCGCAGATGATGTGCTGATCGATCCGATGGACGCGGTTTCAATCAGTCGCGAGGAATGTCTGCGTCGGCTCGCCGATGCTAATCTTGAGCATCTGGGGGAGGCGGCCTTTGCGCCAGCCAGCGCGGATGAAGTGGCGGTACGAATGCTCAACAACATCAAGGCGGTTCAGCTGACGCGCGGCGATTTCGTCGGCGTGCTGGACAGCATCGACTACCAGCTGCCGCTCGTCGCCGACGAGGGGCCTTACCAGTTGGAGCGCGCCGATTTATGGTTCCGATTGGGCGACGCCGGGGCTGCTGTGTCTGTGCTTGAAGCCGCCCGAGGGCGCCTCCGGGGCACCCCGTGGCACGCCGAAATCGATTCGCGCCTGAAGCGGCTCGTTGGGCGGACGCGGACTACATTGCACTGACAGTCGGGGTCGCCCGACCCTATTCCCAGGTGTGCTAGGAACCCGACATGTCGGGATAAGGGTCGCCTAGATCGAGCTCGATTGGGTCGGCATAGCCGGGCACACGGATCTGGGTATCTGTAATCGTCAGATCGCTCGCCTCGAGCACCCCTTCACCGAATTGGTAGATCGGCGGTACTTCGCCACGACTCATGCGCGCGTCGTAGTCCACGAGCGCCGATTTCACTGTCTCGTTGCGTCGCTGGTATTCCTTCATCGCAGCGGCGCCATGCTTGCGCTGCAGCATGCGCTGCGTGACCGAGGGCGACAGCACGAGTGCGGTCGCATTGTTGCCACCGAAGCCTTTCGAGTTGATGAATGCCGCATCCATCTTCGTTGGGTCGAACTGCAAGTGCTGCATCGGAAAGTGCAGTCGCTTTTGATGCACGTCATCGGCCAGGTGGTCGATGGTGGTGATGCCCGGAATCCAGCCGTACTGCCACGCCCCAAGCACGGCGGCGAGTTGATCGCCACCGGCAGGGGCGAGCGAATGGCCCACGTAGGCCTTGATTGCAGCCACCGGCCATCGCTCCACACCGAAGACACCTGCCAGTTCGTCCATGATGTGCGACTCGGTGACGCGGTTCTGCGGAGTGCTGGTGCCGTGCGCCTGGAAGTAGGTGCCGTGTCGCAGTGCTTCCTCACCGACCAGGCGACGTGCCAGCGACATCGCCTTGGCAACGGTCACGTAGTTGCCTACGCCGGGTCCGGGAATGGATTTCTTGAAACCATCGGAATTGACGAAGACGCTGGCCACCGCGCCGTGAATCACGAGGCCAAGTTCCACTGCGAGCGCATCGTCCATCAGCACGGTGTACACGGCCCCTTCGGCCAGCGTGAAACCGCAATTGTCTGAAAACGGTCGCACTGCGCGGCGATTGTCGGGTGCATCCGTTCGACCATCCAGCGCCATCAACGCTTCGTCTTCGGCCAGCGCGCCCATCGTGCGATAGCCTTCGATGACTTCCGGCGTGATGGGGGCTTCGGCGTTGCCGACCATCACCACGCGGCGGCGCCCGCTTTGAATATCCTCAATTCCCTGGCGCAGGTTGTACAGGAATGTGGCGCACGCTCCGATGGTTGCCCCGGTGGCACCGAGACTCCCCAGCACATAGGCGTTGATGAAATCGGCCGGCATTTCGCAAAGCCCAAGGGGCAGCTGTTTGGAAGTCACGCGCTTGCCCACCAGCGCGGCCTGCATCATCCCGCCGGTGCCGTCGGTGTCGAGTTGGCCCATGGCGCTGCCTGAATACACCGCGAACTGATCGGGTTGCACCTTCTGTCGCAATCGATCCCAGTCGATGCCCAACGAGCGAACCGCATCGGATGCGCCAAATATTGTCAGCGCGAGACCGCGCGGGTGACTGCGCGACTGATAAAGCTTGTTAGGATTGAATCCGCTGGGGACCTGTCCCGCCGACGTCACCCGTGAGCTGCGCATATCTTCCACCAGCGCATGCAGCTTGCCTGGCACCGTCACTGTGACGTCCTTGTCGCCACTATCCGAGATCTGCCATCCGTCAGGGATCCGGTCAGGCAACTGGCGGCGCGCCAGCTTGAACGTCAATGCATCACCCACGGCGGCAAGCGCGACGTTGCGCTGCCAGGGGATCTGCGTCGGGTCGAAGGATTCGATTCGACGTACCAGGGTATGCGCGTTGATATGCCGACGGATCTCCGCGTCGTCGGCGCTCTTGTGGATATTCATCAACCCCGCGAGGCTGCGGTATGTCTCTGCGGCGACGGCCGCAGGCAGCACATCGATGACCATGCGCCGGTAGGCGTGGTGCATAGACAGGCGTCCGGCAGGATTTACGCCGCCGAGACCGACGATAACGGGGAGATTGGACACGTGATGTGAACTACCGGAACAACAGCAGCCGCAATTCTACATGGATTGGCGCGGGTTCAGCCTGCTCCATCCACCGCGGCCGCAGGGCGTTAATCTCGCTCCAGGGCCACAGCAGTTGCTTCGCCGCCACCGATGCACAGGGCCGCGATCCCACGTTTGCCGCCGCGTTGCGCCAGCGCATGAGCCAGGGTGACGATCAGGCGGCTGCCGGTGGATCCGATGGGATGGCCCTGTGCGCAGGCGCCGCCGAAAATATTGACGCGATCCTCGGGCAACCCCAGCTCGCGAATCGCCAGCATCGTGACCATCGCGAATGCCTCATTGATCTCAAAAACGTCCACGTCGCTCACCTTCCATCGCAGGGTATCCAGCAATTTCCGGATCGCGCCCACGGGCGCGATGGTGAACTCCGCGGGATGACGCGAATGGGTGGCGTGGCCGGCAACGCGGGCCATCGGCGCTAGACCCCCTCGCGTCACCGCATCCGCATTGGCCAGTACCAGTGCCGAGGCGCCGTCCGAGATCGAGCTCGAGTTTGCCGCGGTGATGCTGCCGCCCTCCTTGAATGCGGCCTTCAGGGTGCGGATACGGTCGAGGCGCGCACGGCCGGGTTGTTCATCCTCGCTGACGGTCGCATCTCCAACAACGATTGGTTCGATCTCGTGCGCCAGATCGCCCCTCTTCATTGCTGTCAGTGCACGCTGCACTGAACGCATGGTGTAGTCGTCCATCGCAATGCGGTCGATCTGATAGCGATCTGCGGTTTCCTGCGCAAAGGTGCCCATGGCACGGCCCGTCTCGGCGTCCTCGAGCCCATCCAGAAACATCGCGTCTTTGAGTTCGCCGTGGCCCATACGATGGCCGCGTCGCGCCTTGGTCAGCAGATACGGGGCATTGGTCATGCTCTCCATGCCGCCGGCAACCACGACGCGGCCACTGCCGGCGCGTATCAGATCTGCGGCCAGCATGGTCGCCTTCATGCCCGACCCACACACTTTGTTCAGCGTGGTGGCACCGCATGAGTCGGGCAATCCGGCCTGCCGCGCGGCCTGTCGCGCCGGTGCCTGCTTGACGCCCGCGCTGATGACGTTGCCCAAGATGACTTCATCAATTGCATCATCCATCACGCCCGCGCGGGCCACCGCGGCGCGAACGGCATGTGCGCCGAGTTCGGGGGCTGTGAGGGACTGCAAGGCACCCTGAAAACTGCCAATGGGGGTGCGGGCAGCGCCCACGAGATAGACAGTCGTGGCGGGCATCGATGTGACATCCAGTAGGTGTACGAGAGGAATTCTAGCGTGCGACAGCGCGTTGATCCCGTGGTTTTTCGTGGCGCGACGAACCGCTACACTGACCGCTAACTCAATGTTGCGAGGTCGGTTATGTCAGACAAGGCCAGCGCCGCTGTTGCCATCTTTGCCGAACATGTTGGCACCTCCGACGGCAAGGGCGAATGGATTGCGGTGGATCAGAAACGCATCAATCTTTTTGCCGATGCCACCCTCGATCACCAGTTCATTCACATCGATCCGGAAAAGTCCGCCAAGCTGTCGCCCTACAAGGTGACCATCGCCCATGGCTTTCTGACATTGTCGCTGATCCCGCATCTGACCAGCAGCATGGCGCCGCGCGACCCGCGCGCCTACGAGGGGATGGTAATGGGTGTCAACTATGGCCTGGATAAAGTGCGCTTTCCCGCGCCAGTGCCCGTCAACTCCAGGTTGCGCGCGGAGCGCACATTGCTGGAAGCTGAACTGAAGGCGCCGAACACATTGCAACTCAAACAGCAGATCACGATCGAGATCGAAGGCGCATCGAAGCCGGCCTGCGTCGCGGAATTTCTGACGCGCCTGATCTACGCCTGAGCGTCAGACCTCATTGAAGCGGGGGATCAGCTCGACGAAGTTGCAAGGTTTGTGATTGACATCGAGCTGGCTGTGCAGAATGCGCGTCCACGCCGTACGGCAGGCATTGCTCGAGCCGGGAAGACAGAAGATCAGTGTTGCATTCGACAAGCCGCCGACGGCACGCGACTGAATGGTGGACGTGCCGATTTCGTCAAACGAAATCTGTCGGAACAGTTCGCCGAAGCCGTCGATCACTTTTTCGAGAAGCGGCGCCACGGCCTCCGGGGTGCTGTCGCGGCCCGTGAATCCGGTGCCACCCGTGGTGAGGATCACGTCGATTGCAGGATCGGCAATCCAGCGCGACACGACGGCGCGGATCATGAAACGATCGTCTCTGACAATCTCGCGATGGACCAGGTGGTGGCCGTCGGCGCCGAGCAGCTCAATCAGCAACGCGCCCGAAGTGTCTTGCGCAACGTTGCGCGTGTCTGAGATTGTGAGCACGCTGATGCCCAGGGAAACGGGGGAACTGTGCGATGCCATGGCGCGCCATCCGTATTTGCGAAACCGAGACCGTGTACATTAGAGTACGCGGCCAAATTCTACATACAATTCAACGGCTTTTGCGCCGGGGACGAATCTCGCTCTGATGGATAACCAGGTTGCCGAAGGTGATCGGCTGTTTCTGATTGCCGAGAGCCTCGCGCAGGATTTCTCGTTGTTCCCGTCGAGCGGGACGACCGGCATCGAGCATCATGTCCGGGGTCTGCTGTCGCGCGCGCAAATTGCGCGGCAACTGGAACTGCTGAACAACCTCGACATCGACACCTACATCGAGACTGTGGTTGCCAAGGCTGAGGACCCCAGCCGGCCGAATGCGCCGAGCATCATTCGACAGCTGGGCCCGCGCATCAGCGATGAGCGTATCGACGGCGCCTATTACTCCGCCATGGTGGAAATGGACTTCGACGGTGAACCCCGCACGGTGGCGTTCATTGCGCAGGACCGTGCGGTGAAGAACGGCGTCTGGATGCCGCAGCACCATCTGGCTGCGGCCGAACTGGTGGGTGAATGTTCCAAGCGCAACATCGCCATCGTCAGTCTGATGGACACACCCGGCGCAGATTCGGGAGAAGAAGCCAACAAAGCAAATCAGGCGCACACCATTTCACGTTTGATTGCGGAGATGTGCAATGTGGACGTGCCCAACATCGGCATCATCTACGGCCTTGGCTACTCTGGCGGGGCCATTCCGCTGGCGGCCAGCAATCTGATTCTGTCGCTGCGCGATGCGGTGTTCAGCACGATTCAGCCCAAGGGTCTTGCCAGCATCGCGCGCCGCTTGAATCTGTCGTGGCAGGAGTGTGCCAAGTACGTTGGCCTGTCGCCTTTCGAGCTGTATGCACAGGGGAATATCGACGGCATCATCGACTACGCCCCGGGCGATGGCGATGACAAGCTCGACAATCTTCGGCTGGCGATCGTAACTGGCCTGCAGTCAATCGAAGATTCCACGCGCCAGTTCGTCGCCGAAAACCCGTACATCCTCGACCACTACCGCCACAATCTCGAACGCTATCTGAAGCCGTCAAAGCGTCTGCAGGCGATGGAATCTCGCGCGCTGCTGCGCCTGTCGAAGACGCCGACCGAATACATGAATGTCTTCGGTGTGGCATTTCGATATCTGCGCTATCTGGGTACGCGCAAGCGGATCAAGGCAACCACAACGAAACAGTACGGGCGTCTGTCAGCAGAGGAACTGCCAAAGGGCGAATTGTCCGAACGCGCCGACCGGGAACGCCGTCAGGCCTTCCTGAAGTGGCTGCAGGATCCGGAAAAAGTCATTTACGACGATGCGCTTGCCAAGGCGTGGCGCACCTTCGACGATCGTCGCCAGGCGATGGACGACGAGCGAGGGCGGATTGCCCAGTTGCTGTTCGGTGAGCCGCGCAAGAACTACGAAGATGCGCGCATCCAGCTGCTGACCAGCGTCAGCATGTATCTGTACAACCGCTGGAAGGGCGAGGCGCAGGGCAATCTCAAGGCATTGATCGCGTATCTGCGTGACCATGACGATTCGCGGCGGCTGCTGCATGTCGCTGAAGTCAAGGACCCTCGCGCCTTCGCCCAGGCGTTGGCGGCGGATCGCGTGTTCGGGCCATTGCTGCGCGAACGCTTCAGTCACGAAGGCAAGAAGCTGCTTAATGCCCGCGGCCTCAAGGACAAGTCGGATGTGTATCTACGCAATCAGCTCACGGCCGAGATCAATCTCGCGCTGACGGACGACTCCCTTGCCGAACGAGTCGACGATGCGCTGCTGTCGGGGCGCGTCAAATCGATGCTGATGGAGCGTCGCTCGGACGTCGCCGTCAATCGCCAGATATTCGACGACCGTTACGCGATACATCTCGGCGGTCAGGGCCCGTCGCCCGTTGCTGGCACGGCGCGCGATGTCACGGTGCTCGAGGTGCTGGTCGATGATGGCCTGCGCGAAGACTTCATCACCGAGTGCGAGAATCTGCTGCTGTTCGACTCGGTCTACGATCAGATCATCGCGCACCTCGATACGATTGCCGAAGAGGCAGAGTCGACCCGCGCGCTATCCAAGAGAACAATCACGCGTCTGCTCGACACTACGCTTGCACAGGCGGCTCGGTCCGCGGTGGACGGCGCGGCGAGTTCCGCGGGCGGTGACGCAGTGCTGCAGCGCCTGCGCGGCCAGTTTTTTCGCTGGTTCCTGCGGGTGGCGGATACACCGCGCAGCAACGATTTCTTCCGCGCGGTAGAGGAGTGGAAGAAGGCGACCTTCCCACACCTGTCGGATACGCTGTTCGTTGTCGTGACATTCTTGTTTGAACGTCTTCTTGGTCTGCACCTGCAATCCGAAAAGGATCGCCGCCGCTACGACGGCCGGATATCGCCACGCGCCATCGGCCGTCGCAAAGATTTCTGGAATCGATTGACCATCGCCTATCGTGATCTGCGCATCCAGGAACTGGTCGAAGACTACAAGGGACGCAAAGCCACGGGCTACCGGGCGCTGCTGGATACCTTCTTCACCGATTTCGAAGAGCTGTACGGCGACCTGCTCAGTTCCGATCCGTGTGAGTTTCCCGGCTTCCGGATCTCGATCGAGAGTGCGCTGAAGGCGAAAGTTCCCCCGTGCGGCATCGTCACCGGCATCGGCACGTTCAACGACTCGGCGGGCGGCATCCGGGTCGGCGCGATAGTTTCGAACATCGATTTCCAGGCCGGCGCCTTCGACATGGCGAGCGCAGAGAAATTCTGCAAGCTGCTGGTGGAATGTGCCGAGCGGCAGCTTCCGGTGATTGGCTTCATTTCCTCTGGCGGCATGCAGACCAAAGAGGGCGCGGGCGCGCTTTTCTCGATGGCCGCGGTGAACGATCGCATCACGCGCTTCGTGCGCGACACAGAGTTGCCTGTGATTATCTTCGGCTTCGGCGATTGCACGGGCGGTGCGCAGGCGAGCTTCGTCACGCATCCGCTGGTGCAAACTCAGTACTTCAGCGGTACGAATATGCCGTTCGCCGGCCAGATCGTGGTGCAGTCCAACCTGCCATCGACATCGACGCTGTCGAATTACTTATCCGTGGTGCCCGGTGCGATGCAGGCGCTCGTGAAGCATCCGTTTTTTGCGGATCTGGATGATCGACTGCGCAAGATCGACCCTGATATTCCACTGCCGAGCGAGACGGTGGAAGAGGTGGTGCATCGCATCATGGCGGGATCGCTGTCGCTCGAGCGCCCGCAGTTTGCGCCGCGCCGTCCGAAGCTGCGCGACCGTGATCTGATTCGTCCGGTCGAGCGCGTGTTGATCCACGCCCGGGGATGCACTGCCGTGAAACTGATCCGCGTGGCACAGCGCAACGGCATCGAAGTGGTGCTGGTGCAATCCGACCCCGACATGGATTCGGTGCCAGTCGATATGCTCACCGAGCACGATCGGGTGGTATGCATCGGCGGCAATACCCCGGATGAAAGTTATCTCAATGCGATGAGCGTATTACGGGTTGCCGAGCACGAAGGCGTGGACTCGCTGCATCCCGGCATCGGTTTTCTGTCAGAGAATTCGCAGTTTGCTGAGTTGTGTCGTTCGCATGGCATCAACTTCATCGGTCCGCCGGTGGCGAGCATGGATGCGATGGGTAATAAATCAAACGCCATCAGCACGGCGCTCAGGCTCGAGGTGCCGGTTGTCCCGGGCAGTCACGGCATTCTCACCGATGTCGAGCGTGCCGCCGAAGTGGCCGCGCAGATCGGTTATCCGGTGTTGATTAAGGCGGTCCATGGCGGGGGGGGCAAAGGTATTCAGGTCGTCGAAACCCCGGAAGAGTTTCACGACCTTTTCTATCGTGTCATCGCGGAGGCACGTGGTGCCTTTGGCAGCGGCGACGTCTATCTTGAAAAGTACGTCACCTCTCTGCGTCATATCGAAGCGCAGCTGCTGCGGGATTCACATGGCAACACGCGCGTGGTGGGCTTGCGGGATTGCAGTGTGCAGCGCGACAAACAGAAGATCTTCGAGGAATCCGATTCCACAATGTTGCCGGACAACCTGCGCGAGGCAGTGTTGGTGCATACGGCCGCCATCGCAGACGAGGTGGGCTACGTAGGCGTCGGGACCGTTGAGTTCATCTTCGACCTGAAATCCAACGCCGTGTATTTCATGGAGATGAACACCCGGCTGCAGGTCGAGCATCCGGTGACGGAATTGGTGAGTGGCGTCGATATCGTTGCCGAACAATTCCGCATTGCTTCGGGCGGCAGCATTGCGAAACTCGACGTCGCGCAGCGGGGCTATGCGATCGAAGCACGCATCAATGCGGAGCGCATCGTGGTGGGTGCGTCGGGAAAACTGCAGTTCCGCCCTGATCCCGGACAGATCATCGATTGCGTGCTGCCGGAAGAAGATGGCATTGAAATCATTGCAACGGTAGCGCCCGGCAAATTCGTTTCGCCCTACTACGACAGTATGGTTGCGCAGGTGATCGCTCACGGCAGCGCGCGCCTCGACACGATCGAGAAACTGCAGGCGTATCTTGGCCGCGTGAAAATTTCTGGTATCTGCACGAACATTGCGTTGCTGCGCGGGGTACTCGCAGACTCGGTCTTTCGTGATGGCGTATACGACACTAACTTCCTGCCGGATTTCCTGGGGCGCATTGATGCCCAGGAACTGATTCGGCAGACCACGCAGGCGTCGGGCAAGAGCGGCACCGGCATCGACCGTGCCGCGATCTCCATCGAAGGCAGTGACGAGTTGAAAGTGCTGTCGCCGTCGACCGGTATCTTCTACATCACGCCAAGTCCGGCGGAGCCGGAATTCGTAGCTGTTGGCGACCGCGTTCGTGTTGGCGATACGCTGTGTCAGCTGGAAGCGATGAAGCTATTCACGCCACTGGCGTTGAAGGATTTCAATTCCGGCGACCAGGAGGTTTACCCATCTGCGCAGCGCTACGAAGTCACCCGCATCAATAACGCCAGTGGCCAGCAGGTGAACGTTGGCGATCTGTTGTTCGTGGTCAAACCTGTCGGCTGATCGCCGCGCGCCCGTGTCGAACGGTTGCCCTCGGAAAGAACTCCGTGTGGGCGACTCTTCTTCAAATTCCTGTTAGCGCTCCCACGCCGCGTGCGATGCAGTACGCGCCAATGGCAAGTATCACCCAGCGGCTGTAGCGCCGGAACGAACCATCGCCGAGGCGGTCGAGCAGCCGCGTGCCGAGCCGCGTACCGACGATTGCGGCGAGCACAGCGAGCGCGAGGAACGTCACGTTGACGCCGTCGCCGGATACACCGATCACGCCGCCGTAGTAGACCAGCTTCAGCAGATGTCCCAACGTCTGTGTCACCGCCTTGCTGGCCACGACCTGGTGGCGATTGAGCGGGGCATGCAGGTAGAAAAAGTCGAGCAATGGACCCGAGGCGCCCGCGAAGAGTTGCGCAGCAGTCACCGCGCTGCCGCAGACGACGGCGGTCGCAGGGCGCGTGATATCCAGGCCGTCCAGTTTCGGCATGATCAATGCGATCCAGGGCAGTGCGCCGATGACGATCAACACCCAGGCCACGTTGGGTACCAATGCCACCGCGGTGAACGCCAAGAACGCGACAGCGGCGCCGGCCATGTAGGGCGGCAAGACGGCCAGGACAATGTGGCGTCGCAGGATGAATGCTCGAGAACCGTTGGCGGTTGCCTGCACGACGCCGTGAATGATCATCGCGGCCGCGATGGATTTCAGCGAAACCAGCAGGGCCATCAACAGGATGCCCCCGGCCATGCCCAGCACGCCTGAGAGCAGGCTCGTGAGCACCACGGCCGTCACGATGATCAGTTCGGTTGTCATGGCCGAGCATTCTTAGGAGGCCAGACCCATGAAGAAAGCGAAAGAATGGAATATGATGCATATGCAATTGGAATGGATATCAGGATGCTCGAGAACCTCGAAACGCTCGTCACGCTGTCCAAGGTGGGGACGATGATGGAAACGAGTACGGTGCTGAAGATCTCCCAGTCCGCCGTCAGCAAACGCATTGCAGCGCTGGAACGCTATTACGAACGCCCCCTGGTGGAGCGCCACGGCCGCCGCGTGGTGCTCACGCATCACGGCACGCGACTGGTGGAAAAAGTGACGCCACTGATCTCCGAATTGCGCAGCGTATTCCTCGAAGACAATACCCTGCAGAAGGGCAAGGTCATCATCGGCGTTTCCGAAGCCATTCTCGCCAGCTGGGGCCCGCGGCTGTTCGCGGCCGTGCAGCATGAGCTCCCCGAAGTGGAGTTCACCTTCCATGCACAGCGCAGCCCAGTAGTCCTCGATCGCATCCGCTCCGGCGAATATATGGTGGGTATTTGCACGGGATCGGCGGACTACGAAACGGATCTGCAGAGCGAAGTGCTGCGCCTGGAACCCATGGTGATCCTGCCGTCGGGACTGGTTCCGATTACTTACACCGTGGGAGACGAGCTCGACGTGATCACCATCGAGTCGCGTTCCGGTGCGTGGCAGTCAATCGAAGACGATATGCGTCGTTTGAAGCTGCGTCGCCGCACCTCGCTGGAATCGTTCTTCACAGTCGCACAGATGGCGCTGGCAGGTTTTGGCCATGGCCTGGTACCGTCCGGCGTCGCCAGAACACTGGGTGTTGCCGATGCCAACGTGATCGCACTGGGCGATAGCGGCGTGAATCGGCCGGTGCGTTTTGTGGCACGCAAATCGATGTTCTCGCGGCCGCTGGTGCAAGGCTTCTATCAGTCGATGCTGCATCACGCGCGATTGCTGTAGACACCGCCGCCTTGCCTACCGCGCGATCCCACGGGTAACGTTCGCGATCACATCGGGGAAAATTTCATGCAAGACATCATTCTGCACCACTACGCCGGATCGCTCTTTTCGGAAAAGATCCGCCTGCTGCTGGGCTATCTGAATCTGCCGTGGCAGTCGGTGATCATCGCTCCCATCATGCCGCGGCCATTGCTGATGCCGCTGACGGGCGGCTACCGCCGCACGCCTGTGATGCAGCAGGGCGCGGATATCTGGTGCGATACCAAGATCATCGCCGAGCGACTTGCCGCGATCAGTGGTGATCGGTCGCTGCATACCGGTTTCGTTGCGCATCGGGTGGCGGAGTGGGCTGACAGTCAGCTGTTTCGCGTCGTGGTCGCTGTGACGTTTCAGCCGCGCGCGGTGGCCGCGACGATGAGCACGTTGTCTGCCGCGCAGATCGAAGCGTTTGGGAAGGATCGCGCGGCCTTGTCGGGCGGGGCGTCCATTACTACGCTCGCAGCTGATGTGGCCGAAGCCCATCTGGCGCACTACCTGGGTGAACTCGATGTCGCGCTGGAGCACGACTTTCTGTTTGCTAACAAGCCCACCATTGCAGATTTCTCCGTGTACCACTGCCTGTGGATGATTGCCAACAACACCATCGTGGCGCCGTTGCTGGAACGTTACGGGCGCGTCACCGCATGGCGCGGTCGGATGGCGGCGTTCGGGCATGGCAAGGAGACGCCGATGGATGCGCAGGATGCGCTGGCCGTCGGCGCGAAAGCGAATCCGGATCCAGTGACCATGGATGCGCCGCTGCCTTGCGGCGACTTTCAGCTGGGGCAGCAGGCCGCGGTAGTTCCGGTGGACTACGGATTCAATCCCGTGCACGGCGAACTGGTGGTGTGTTCCTCACGCGAATATGCGGTTCGTCGAACCGATGAGCAGGCAGGTGAGATTGTGGTGCATTTTCCCCGCCAGGGATTCGCGCTCGTTCGATGAATGGCAGGCGGATCGACGCGCTTGCTGGCAGTGGCGATGGGCGCCTCGCGCTGGTAGTCGGCGCCATCGGCCATCGCGACCTGCGTACGTCGGAACTGGCGCTGTTGACGCAGCGCGTGCGTGACTTCTTCGTGTCGATGCAGCAGCGCTATCCGGAGCTGCGCATTACCTTGCTCACCTCGCTGGCCGACGGCGCGGATCGCCTCGTCGCGGATGTTGCCGAATCGTTGTCGATGCCGATTACCTTCGTGCTGCCGATGGCGAACGATCTCTACGAACGCGATTTTGATACGCGCTCGCTCGCCGAGTATCGAACGCTATTGGGATTGGGTGAGGTGCTCACGCTGCCGCTGGCGCGCGGCAATACGGCTGAGGATGTGACGCATCCCGGGGCTGCACGCGATCTGCAATACGCACAACTTGGCGCGTTCATCGCGGCGCACTGCCACATTCTACTGGCGCTATGGGATGGGCAGACCAATGGCCTGGC
>JAQBCT010000055.1:0-6707 GCA_032124855.1 Gammaproteobacteria bacterium | reverse complement strand
GGGCGAAACCATCGCTATCGTCGGCGCACCCGGTTCTGGAAAATCGACGCTGATCCGTCTACTGCTGCGGTTGTATCCGTACCAGCAAGGTTCAATCCAGCTGGACGGTCACGAAGTGTCGGACGTGAACCGGCACTGGCTGCGCCATCAGATCGGCGTGGTGCTGCAGGATCCGTTTCTCTATTCACGCAGCATCGCGGCCAATCTACGGGTGGGCCGGCCGGATGCGCCGCATGCGCATATTGAAGCGGCCTGCAACGATGCGGCGATCCACGAGTCGATCACCGAATTGTCGGACGGCTACGACGCGATGGTGGGTGAACGCGGCGTGACCCTCTCTGGTGGTCAGCGGCAACGCCTCGCGCTTGCGCGCGCATTGCTGAAGGACCCGCCGGTGCTCGTGCTGGACGATTCGCTCTCGGCCGTGGATACGGGTACCGAAGGTAGGATTCTGCAGGCGCTGCGCGCTCGCAAGGCGCGTCATACGACGCTGGTGATCGCGCATCGGCTGTCATCGGTGGTCGATGCGGATCGCATCATGGTGCTGGAAGCGGGCCGCTGCGTGCAGATCGGCAGCCACGCTGCACTCGCCGCGGTGGAGGGTCCGTATCGCCACCTGTGCGAGATCCAGGGATCGCTGGACGCTCAGATCACTTCCGACGTCGTCCGAACAAGGAGCTAATCGATGTACGACGATGACAATTACGACGACGGCTTCGACGAGGAAGCCCTCGCGCGCCGCATGCGACTGGGCCTGTGGCGCAAGCTGTTCGCCTATACCGCGCCGTACAAGCGGGAGCTGGCGCTGCTCGGCACCTTCGCGGTGGCCACCGCGCTGATGGAGGTCGCGTTTCCGCAGATCACCCGCGGCGTAGTCGATGCCGTGGAAGCGCACGGCCGCGATGCGCAACTGTGGCCATTCGCGCTCGCCTACCTCGGCTGCACCGTGGTGATTGCCACTTCCGTGGCCGGCTTCATCTGGGCTGGCGGCAAGATGCGCACTCATGTCAGCCACGATATCCGTCGCGATGGTTTCGAAAACCTGCAGCGTCTTTCGTTCGCGTTCTACGACCATCGCCCGGTGGGCTGGCTGATGGCGCGCATGACCTCCGACTGCGAGCGCCTCGCCAATATCCTGGCGTGGGGATTTCTGGATCTGGTGTGGGGCGCCACGATGATGGTCGGCATAGCGACCGCGATGCTGGCGATGAATTTCAAACTCGGCCTGCTGGCACTCGCCGTGATTCCGGTGCTCGGCTGGGTGAGCGCGAAATTTCAGAAACGTATTCTGCGAAGCGCGCGGGAGGTGCGACGCACCAACTCACGCATCACGGCCAGCTACAACGAAAGCATCATGGGTGTGCTGACCAGCAAGGCGTTTGTGCGCGAGCAGGAAAACCTGTCCGACTTCAAACAGCTCACCGACGGAATGTATGGCGCGTCGGTACAGAACCAGACCCAGGCGGCCATCTACGTCCCCATCGTGCTGACGTTGGCGAGCCTTGCCACCGGCGTGACGTTGGCGGTGGGGGGGTTCGATCTGTTCAAAGGGGTGATGAGCGTGGGCACGCTGGTGGCGTTCATGGCGTATGCGCGGCATTTCTTCGATCCCATCGAACAGCTGGGACGCTGGTTCGCCGAAATGCAGATGGCGCAGGCATCCGCCGAACGCATCATGAGCCTCGTGGATTCTGTACCCGCAATCGCCGATTCGACGGATGTGCGCGAAACGCTGGCAATGCAGCGCGACCGGCCCGCACGCCAGAACGTAGCCGAAGACGGCGGTCCGGCGCAGATCCGAAGCATCGAGCTGAAGGATGTGAGCTTCGCCTACGGCGAAGGCAGACCGGTGCTCGATCACATCAATCTCTCCGCCTCGATGGGTGACACGATCGCCATCGTCGGGGCGACGGGCGGTGGCAAGAGCACGCTGGTGAATGTGATCTGCCGTTTCTACGAACCCACCAGCGGGCAGGTGTTGATCGACGGCATCGACTACCGCAATCGCGGTCTGCACTGGCTGCAATCGCAGCTGGGCATGGTGCTGCAGAACGCGCACGTATTCAGCGGTTCGATCCTGGAGAACATCCGCTACGGGCGACTGGATGCCAGCGATGAAGAAGTATTCGAGGCCGCGCGCCTGGCCAGCGTGGATGAGATCGTCAAGGATCTCGCGGAAGGCTATGCCACCCAGGTGGGCGAAGGCGGCAGCCGGCTGTCGGCGGGGCAGCGCCAACTCGTCTCATTCGCGCGTGCCATTCTGGCCGACCCGCAGATTCTGGTGATGGATGAAGCAACCTCATCGGTGGATACCGATACCGAGCAGCGCATTCAACGCGGCATGGCCAACGTACTCGCGGGTCGTATCAGTTTCGTGATCGCGCACCGCCTGTCCACCATCCGCAATGCGACGCGCATCGTGGTCATCGACCATGGACGCATCATCGAGCAGGGCAGCCACGCGCAACTGATGGCGCACCGGGGCCACTACTTCGATCTGTATCGACAGCAGAGTTTGGGGGAATCGACGCGCGCGCTGGGCCGCTGGGATCCGCAACCGGCGTAGCCCCAGTCAGCGATTCAATTTGAACGACACGCCGAATTCATCGAGGTTGGCGATGTGAGCTGCGTCGGTTCCACCGTCGGTGAACTGTGCCCATGAGAATGCCGTGGCGGTGTCGGTCTTCAGCACGCGCCAGCCATGCTGATGCACGCTGTTGATCGCAATTCGCTCGGCGTCCGCGAAGTTGCGGCCGAGTGCGAAGAGGGTGCAGTAGCGCACGTTGTCGATCCAGCTGTAAGCGTCGTAGCTGTGACGAATGCGGTAGATAAACAGGTAGACAGCACCGCGCCTGGCCCGTCGCACCGGGTTGACGCGCCAGGACTCGGGCCGCACCGTTTCAGCGCGCAATCTTGAACCAGAAGCTGAAGCAATTGCCTTCAGTTCCGGATTCCCGGGCCCTACGGTTCGCATCATTGTCACCCTCTGATCAGCCACGCCGCTGATGCAGAGCAATTAGCGTGCCGCCGCCTGTGGATACGGCTCCAGATAGATCTGCGCCAGCACATACGCATTCGAAAACTGCTGCAGGTGCCGACGCAGCAGCGTCAGTGGCGCGAGCAGCCCAATTTCGCCGCGCCGGTAGCTGTGAATGAGAGTGGCGAGCTCGTGCCGCGCGGCCGCATCGAATGCTTCTCCCAGATAGCCCTGCAGGTGCTGCAGTACGTTGGCATGGCCACCGCGCGAGGCAGGCCGCGCGAGCCCGTCCATGAGCAGCTGTATGTACGCATGGCCGGCCGCCTCGACATCACCTGACAGATCCGAAAGCCGTCGGCCCGCGCGCTGGTAGTGCAGCACGCTATGCACCATCAGCAGATATTTATAGGCACTGTGGAATGCCAGGAGTCGCGCGGCAGTGAGCCCCAGCGCGCACGTCGCACGCCAGTGGGCGAATGCAAATACCCGAGTGACAAAATTTTCACGCAACACCGCATCTTTTAGACGACCACTTTCCTCAACCGGCAGCTCCGGTCGGCACCGAACTATCTCGGCCGCGTAAACGCCGCGCCCCATCGTCGCCGGATGCGTGCCCTCGCCCTCGTATACCTTCACGCCGAACAGTCCGCAGCTGGGCGAATTCTCGATGAAGATGTAGCCGCAGACGTCGGCGAGCGTCGGCAGGATCAGCCGCGCGTACGCCTGCAGCTGCGCCGTCACATCCACTGACGGGTCTTTGATTCCAACTGCCCGCGGCGCGGCAACATCGCCTACCAGACGGATTGGGTCGCGCGGCACCCCCATGCCAATGCCCACTTCGGGACAGATGCCGTGCAGCTGGAACAAGCCCTCGAGTTCGTCGTGGCACAGTGATGAGCGCTTGTGGCCACCATCGAAGCGCACCGCGGAACCCAGAAGACAATCGCTGACAGCTACGCTGAGGGGTGATTGCAGACGCGGCGGCAGTTCAGGGGAATCATTGCGCAACGACGAAGTCCCACACGGCATCGGCACCCTGCGCGGCTACGGCGCGCCCGACCCGCTGCTGCCAGTAAATTTCGCGGCCATACTCGTCGCGCCAGGCGAGCAGCCGGCGCGTGAAATGATGCAACTGATGCTCGTGCGTGAAGCCCATGGCGCCGTGCACCTGATGCGCCATTTCGGCGACCAGGCCAGCCGCCTCTCCGACCCGCGCCTTGGCCACCGCCACCTGCACGGAGCGACGCTCGCTGTCGAGCGCCGCGATTGCCGCATCGGTTGCCCGCAGCGCGGCGGCGACATGCGCCGCCATCACTGCCAGATTGTGCTGCACAGCCTGAAACCCGCCGATGGGGCGGCCAAACTGCTTGCGCTCCTTCGCATACAACAGCGCCAGTTCGAGCACGCGCTCGAGTGCGCCAGACATCTGCGCTGCACGCGCCAGCGCCATCCACTCGAAGATGCGAGCCACGTCCAGTTCCGGCGGGCTGCCGCAACGCGAGGGCACCCCGACGAAGCGGACGCCGTCGCGCGGCTCACCGGCGATGTTGGCGCCCTCAGTGATCTCGCAATCTGCTACTTCGAGCAGGACGATTTCGAGCGGATCGCCAATCACATAGCAGATTCGCTCCACTGCCCGCGCCCAGGGTACTGCGGTGAGTTCGACATTGACCTCGCCGCCCTCGGCGCTGTGCGAATCGGCGATGCCGAGACTGATGCGCGCCTCGGTGGGACCGCACTGCGAAGCACCCAGCAGATGATTGCCAATCAGCACTTCCGCCAGCGGCAGCGGCACGGCGAAGCGGCCCGCTACACGCAGCAGGTGAAACACGTCGGCAAGCGAGCCACCACCGACCTCGGTGGCCAGTTGCGGCAAGCCGTTGCTGGCGAATAAGGCCCATAAATCTGCAGCGTAATGACCCTGCTCAGCCGCATCGAGCAAGGCCTTGTCGCAATGATCGCGAAACATGCGCTCGGCGGTGTCGAGCACCAGCTGATTGGTTTCCATCAGCGCAATCCCAGGCCGCGGGCGATGACACCGCGCAGAATCTCGCGCGTACCGCCGCGAAGCGTGAACGCCGGTGCATGCAGCAGAGTCTGCGCCAGCGTCGCACGAAATCGATGCCCCTCGTTCAGATGCGGCGCGGTGAGCCGAGCGAGTTCGGGCAGTTCTTTCTCGAAGTCGTTGCCCAGCGCCTTCACCAGCGCCGCTTCCACCGCCGGGCTCGCGCCCGCCTGCAACATCCCCGCCACCGAAATCGACATCTGCCGCAAGGTCATCAGATGCCCCACCATGCGCCCGATGACGGCCGCCTGATGATCGTCGGGTTCCGCGCCGACCGCGCGCACCAGCTCCACCAGAACCCGAAATGCCGACAGGAACCGCTCCGGGCCGCTGCGTTCGTAGGACAGCTCGCTGGTCACCTGTTCCCAACCGTTGCCCGGCTTGCCCACCACTGAAGTGGCTGGAACGAAACAATCAGTGAAGACGACTTCGTTGAAATCCTCATCACCCGCCATGTTGCGGATGGGTCGAACCTGCACGCCATCGCTGGCCAGATCGACGATCAACTGGGTGAGACCCGCGTGGCGCGACTCCCCCGCAGCATCGGTGCGCACCAGCGCGATCATGAAGTGATTGCGCTGTGCATCCGTCGTCCACACCTTCGTGCCGTTGACCACATAGCCACCGTCCACCGCGCGCGCGCTCGTGCGCACGGATGCCAGATCCGAACCCGAATCCGGTTCGCTCATGCCGATGGAGAAAAAACACTCTCCGCGCGTGATCGCGGGCAAATGACGTTGCCGTTGCGGCTCGGTGCCATAACGCAACAGCAACGGACCACTCTGCCGATCGGCAATCCAGTGCGCGCTGACCGGCGCGCCGGCTGCGAGCAGTTCTTCGGTTACAACGTAGCGTTCGAAAAAACTGCGTTCGCCGCCACCGTAGCGTTTCGGCCAGGTCATGCCGATCCAGCCGCGCTCACCCAGCGCGCGCGAGAACAGCGGATCGTGCCCGCAGTTGAAATCGGAGTTGGGGAGATACTGCCGCGGCAGAACGGCGTTCAGAAATTCCCGCACCTCGCCGCGCAACGCAACCGCCTGCGGCGGCAGACTGATGTCATCAAATCGCAATCCGTCCACGGCGCCGGCTCCACACTTTGCCTATGAACGTTAGCGATGCCCCTGCACCAATGCAATCCACTGCGATTGCGCGGCCAACTTCGTTACCATAGCGCGCGCTCTCGCAGAAAGTATTCACCATGCCCAGCCGCGGTCACTGAACCGATGCACGACTTCGCCGCCCGCTTCACCCCCGTACTGCGCGAGATCGAACGCCGCTGCGCGGTGGCTGGAAGTTTTGTCGACAAGGATCTGTATCGCGTCAATCTCGCCACGCTGTGGGCCAACCTCGTGATGGACCCATCGGATGCCGATCTCACCGAAACGGCGCTCGAACCGCTGCACGACTTCCTCAACCAGCGCATGGAGAGCGTGCTCGGGCGTGGCCAGACACTGACGGAGTGTTTTCGTTTCATCAACAGCAAGGCGGGCGAACAGGCCATGGAGCGCTGTCATCTCACGGCCACACACCGGCAGATGCTGCTGTATTTCTGCTCCATGATTCTCGATCCGGACGGACATCGCCGCTGGAGCGACGAGCAGCGCGAACAGGCGAATCTGAAAGACCGCTGACCCGTCGAGGGTCGGAGTAAGGGACCGGAGTGCT
>JAQBCT010000054.1:0-7900 GCA_032124855.1 Gammaproteobacteria bacterium | reverse complement strand
CAAAGCGGAATCCGAAATGTATCCAATGAGGGTAACCCGTTGAATGATATGGGGAAAAATCTCCTACTGTGGCTGATCATCGCCGCGGTCCTGTTGACGGTATTCAACAATTTCAGCGTGCGACCGCAACCGTCGGAAATCACTTACTCGAACTTTGTCTCCGAGGTTCAACGTGATCAGGTGCGCGAGGTTGCCATCAATGGCCTGGTGATTCTCGGCAAGCGCATGTCGGGTGACGAGTTCAAGGTCATTCGTCCACCCATCGAAGATCCGAAGCTGATGGACGAACTGATCAATCACAACGTCAATGTAATGGGTGAGGCGCCGGAACAGCAGAGCATCTGGGTGCAACTGTTGATCGGCAGTTTCCCGATTCTGATCATCATTGCGGTGTTCATGCTGTTCATGCGTCAGATGCAGGGTGGTGCGGGTGGCCGTGGCGGCCCCATGGCGTTTGGCAAGAGCAAGGCGCGACTGCTCTCTGAAGATCAGATCAAGACCACATTTGCCGATGTCGCCGGCGTTGATGAAGCGAAGGAAGACGTACAGGAACTGGTGGATTTTCTGCGCGAACCCGGCAAATTCCAGAAGCTCGGCGGACGCATTCCGCGCGGCATCCTCATGGTAGGTCCACCCGGCACCGGAAAGACGCTGCTGGCGAAAGCCATCGCAGGCGAAGCCAAGGTACCCTTTTTCACCATCTCCGGATCCGACTTCGTCGAGATGTTTGTGGGCGTCGGCGCGTCTCGGGTGCGCGATATGTTCGAGCAGGCCAAGAAGCAGTCGCCGTGCATCATCTTTATCGAAGAAATCGATGCAGTGGGGCGCCATCGCGGTGCTGGACTGGGCGGCGGTCACGATGAACGCGAACAGACGCTGAACCAGTTGCTGGTGGAGATGGATGGTTTTGAGCCCAACGACGGCATCATCGTGATTGCGGCGACCAACCGACCTGACGTGCTCGACCCCGCGCTGTTGCGGCCGGGCCGGTTCGACCGCCAGGTGGTTGTCGGCCTGCCCGACATCCGCGGTCGCGAACAGATCCTGAAAGTGCATATGCGCAAGGTGCCGCTGGCGGATGACGTCGATGCCGGCATCATCGCGCGCGGCACGCCGGGATTCTCAGGTGCTGACCTCGCCAATCTGGTCAATGAAGCGGCGCTGTTTGCCGCGCGCGCCAGCAAACGGCTGGTCGAGATGAATGAGTTCGACAAGGCCAAAGACAAAATCATGATGGGCGCGGAGCGCAAATCCATGGTGATGTCGGAGAAGGAAAAGCGGAACACCGCTTACCACGAGGCAGGCCATGCGATCGTCGGGCGTTTTGTGCCCGAGCACGATCCGGTCTACAAAGTGACGATCATGCCGCGCGGACGTGCGCTTGGAGTCACGATGTTCCTGCCGGAGGAGGATCGTTACAGCCACAGCCGCACGTTCATTCTGTCGAAGATCAGCTCGTTCTTCGGCGGGCGTATCGCCGAGGAAATGGTGCTCGGCCCCGACGGTATCACCACGGGCGCTTCAAACGACATCGAACAAGCGACGCGCTTGGCGCGAAACATGGTCACCAAATGGGGCCTGTCGGACAAAGTGGGTCCGATGAAGTACGACGAAGACGATGGTGAGGTATTTCTCGGAATGTCGGCCGGCGTAAAAACGAAGTCGATATCCGATGCCACGGCGACCGTGATCGATGAGGAAGTGCGGCGGATCATCGACGAATGTTACGGACGCGCCGAGGCCATCCTGAAAGAAAACGAAGGCAAGTTGCACTTGATGGCCGAAGCGCTGATTGAGTATGAAACGCTCAACGCCGATCAGATCGACGACATCATGGCGGGTGCGAAGCCGCGCACGCCCACCGACTCCGCCAAGGGCCCCAAGGCCAAGAACGAGACCCCGTCGAGCTCATCCGGGGATGCGCGCAATATTGGTGGGCCTGCCGAAGAGCACTGATCCCTGCTGCGAAGTCAGCCGGTGAGCGCGATGGCACCAACATTGCGCTGTCGCGACACGCGGCTGTCGCTGGCGAATGCGCGCGTGATGGGCGTCCTCAATCTCACCCCCGATTCCTTCTCCGACGGCGGCCGTTTCGTTGCCCCTGATCGGCTCGATGTCGCGGCTGCCGTGGCGGCTGCGCAGGCGATGATCGATGCCGGGGCGGCGATCATCGACGTGGGCGGTGAGTCCACTCGGCCCGGGTCCGCTGGCGTTACCGTCGAAGAAGAACTACGCCGTGTGATCCCAGTCGTGGAGCGGCTGACCGCAATGGGTACCATCGTTTCGGTGGATACCAGCAAGTCAGTCGTCGCGAAAGCCGCGCTGGCGGTCGGAGTGCAGCTGATCAACGATGTGCGGGCGATGGCGGATCAAAACTTGCTTGCGGACGTGGCCAAAGCTGGTGCGGCCGTGTGTTTGATGCACATGCGCGGTGAGCCACGCACGATGCAGGATGCGCCGTCGTATGGCGATGTTGTGGCGGAAGTTCGAATGTTTCTCGCCGAGCGCATACAACGATGTCTGGCCGCAGGTCTTGATGCGGATCAAATCCTAGTCGACCCCGGCTTTGGATTCGGCAAAACCCTCCAGCACAATCTGGAACTCCTCCGGCGCCTCAAGGAACTCGTTAGCCTGGATTGCCCGGTGCTCGTGGGTTTGTCGCGCAAAGGCATGATCGGCGCGCTCACCGGCCGGGCGGTTGGTGAGCGGGTGGCAGGCAGTGTCGCCGCGGCGTTGATTGCTGTTCAACATGGCGCGCGGATTGTGCGCACACATGATGTGGCCGCGACAGTCGACGCGCTTGCAGTGGCGGCGGCAGTGATGGAGACCTGATATGGATCGCAAGTACTTTGGCACGGACGGAATTCGCGGCCGCGTCGGTGAGGTGCCCATCACCCCGGACTTCTGTCTGCATCTGGGTTGGGCCGCCGGGAGGATCTTTGCGCAGAACGGGCGCGGCCGAATTCTCATCGGCAAAGACACGCGCATCTCAGGCTATATGCTCGAATCTGTGCTGGAAGCCGGGCTTACCTCGGCGGGCGTTGACGTGGGTCTGATCGGACCAATGCCGACACCGGCCGTGGCCTATCTGACGCGAACGCTGCGTGCCGATGCGGGCATCGTCATCAGCGCATCGCACAATCCTTTCTACGACAACGGTATCAAGTTCTTCGATGGCAACGGCAATAAGCTGGCCGACGAGACGGAGCTCGCCATCGAAGCGCAGATGGACCTGCCGATTCGCTGCGTGGCATCGGAGTCCATCGGCAAGGCCAAACGGATCGACGATGCGCGAGGCCGGTACGTCGAATTCTGCAAAGCCACCGTGGATCGCGGCCTGCGACTCAATGGCTGCAAGATCGTACTGGACTGCGCGCATGGCGCCACCTACGACGTGGCACCACAGGTATTCGCGGAACTCGGCGCGCAGCTCACGGTGATTGGTGCGGAACCGGATGGGCTGAATATCAATGCGGATTGCGGGTCGACCCATCCGAAGCGGTTGCAGGCAGAAGTTCGCAGGGTTGGTGCCGATCTCGGCATTGCACTCGACGGTGACGGCGACCGCGTGATCATGGTTGACGGAAACGGCGTGGAACTCGACGGTGATGAATTGTTATTCATCATTGCAAGGCACCGCCTTCAGTCGGGCCGGTTGACCGGCGGGGTTGCGGGTACGCTGATGACAAATCTCGGTCTGGAGCGGGCGCTGAGCGGGATGGGGATCCCTTTCATCCGCACCAAAGTGGGCGATCGCCACGTCCTCGAAGCGCTCAAGCAACGCGGCTGGACCCTGGGTGGTGAAGGCTCCGGGCACATCGTCTGTCTGGATTTGAATACCACGGGTGACGGCATCGTTTCGTCGCTGCAGGTTCTGGCAGCCATGATGGAGGCCGGTACATCCCTCGCGGCGCTTCGCCTTGGGATGGAAAAACTGCCGCAGAAGCTCGTCAACGTGGCAGTTGCTCATCCGTCGGCGGTGGTTACCAGCGAGCCGGTGGTTCGCGCGGTGAGTCAGATCGAACGGTCGCTTGGCACCGCTGGCCGTGTGCTGCTGCGACCCTCGGGAACGGAGCCCGTCGTGCGGGTGATGGTCGAAGGCGCCGATGCGCAAGAGGTGGAGCGCCTGGCGGACGACCTGGCAGAGGCCGTTCGAGCGGCCGCGGCTGGCGGCTGATCGTCCCCGTCCCCGTGACGCGGTGCGAATTGCGGCGTTGTGTCGGTGCGCCGCCTTGTTTACCATTGCCGGCCATTTTTGACCGGGCCATTAAGTGCGCCGTGCGATTGTTGCTGCGAATTGGAAGATGCACGGTACCTCGGCCAGCGTCGAGCAACTGTGTGATGGCCTCAAACTGAAAGGTGTTCATGCGCAGGTCCTGATTCTGCCGCCTGCGGCCTACCTCGCAGCGGTCGTGAATCGGGTTCGAGGCAAAGCGGTGGATGTCGGTGCGCAGCATATTCACTGTGCCGCGGCCGGTGCCTTCACCGGCGAAACCGCTGCGGAAATGGTGAAGGATCTCGGTGCCACGCACGTTCTGGTGGGCCACTCTGAACGCCGGCAGCTGTTCGGTGAAACGGATTCCGGCTGTGCAGAGCGGGTGGCTGCCGCACTGCGCGCTGGATTGATTCCTGTGTTGTGCGTGGGCGAAACGGCCGCGGAGCGCGACGAGGGTGACGCGCAGCGAGTCGTGATCAAGCAACTCAACGCCGTGCTGGATCTCGTAGGAATCCGAGCACTACAAAATGCGGTGGTGGCTTACGAGCCCGTGTGGGCCATTGGAACTGGCCGCACTGCAACGCCAGACGATGCGCAGATCATGCACGCTGCCATCCGGGCGCATATCGCGCAACGGGATCTCGCCATTTCCGATGCCATTCGCATCCTCTATGGCGGCAGCGTCAAGGCGGACAATGCGGCCGCGCTGTTTGCGCAGCCGGATATTGATGGCGGACTAGTGGGCGGTGCTTCGTTGAATACGGGACAGTTTTTGGAAATTTGCAGGGCGGCATAGCGGAATATGGCAACGCTGGATACGGTTCTTCTGATTCTCCTCGTACTCAACGCGGTGGGTCTTGGTGCACTCGTTCTGCTGCAGCAAGGCAAAGGCGCCGACATCGGCGCGGCCTTTGGCAGCGGCGCCGCGAGCACGGTATTTGGCGGCAGCGGATCGGCGTCGTTCCTGGCTAAACTCACGGCCTGGCTCGCCATCGGGTTCTTCCTGCTGTCGCTGGCGCTCGCATTCACGGCCAAGGAACGGGCCGCCAGTTTGCTGGATCTCGGGTTACCGGTGGTGACCGCGCCCGAAGAAGTGGAAACGGTGCTGATGGAAACGCTTCCCGAGTCCGCCGCAATCGACGTGGCAGTGCCGGAATCGTTGACAGTACCTAGTGAACCTGTAGATTCCGACGGTCCCGACGCCTGATCGGGGCGACCCAACGATTTAGCCGAAGTGGTGAAATTGGTAGACACGCTACCTTGAGGGGGTAGTGGGCTAACGCCCGTGGAGGTTCGAGTCCTCTCTTCGGCACCAATCTCGACGAAGTCCCGGGCCGGTCTGCAAATGTGCTGTCTATGCCGGCGCGTTTGGTTGACCGGCTATACCCACCTCCCTATAATCCGCGTCCGGCTGATGCGGGGTGGAGCAGTCTGGTAGCTCGTCGGGCTCATAACCCGAAGGTCGTGGGTTCAAATCCTGCCCCCGCTACCAAGGAGATAGAAGCCCCTCTTTAGGGGCTTTTTTGTAGTTTCGGAAGACGATGTTCTTCCACTCCAGATGGGCGTTAGCCCATTTTTTGTTTATGGCGTCGGATAAATCCGGCCGATTGAAAAGATGTTTCGTGGATGACGAAGAAAGAACAAGAGCTGGAAGCGTTACTCGCCCCGTCGGTGGCGGCGTTGGGACTGAGGATCTGGGGGATTGAGTATCTTTCGCAGGGTAAGCGCTCGGTACTGCGAATTTTCATCGATGCGGATGCGGGTGTCACGGTGGACGATTGTGAGCGTGTGTCGAAGCAAGCCAGTGATCTGTTGGATGTCGATGATGTGCTCAGCGCGAGCTATACGCTTGAGGTGTCATCGCCGGGGCTGGACCGCGTTTTGTTCAAGCGTGACCAATATGCGGAGAGCATCGGCGAGACAGTGGATGTTCGATTGAACTATCCGCTGGAAGGAAGGCGACGTTTTGTAGGCCCCCTGCGGGGCGTTGCGAGCGGTGATCTGGTAGTCCAGGTGGATGACGCGGAATTTGTGATCGCGCTGGAGAACGTACAGCGCGCTCGTATCGTGCCGCAATTCGAGTAGCGCCCGTAGACTGGGTCGAGACTTTGCATAGGTCAGGACAATGACGAAAGAAATTTTGCTCGTGGTGGAGTCGGTTTCGCTGGAGAAGGGCGTGCCGAAGGAAATCATCATCGATGCGTTGGAACATGCGCTCGCGATGGCGACCAAAAAACGTTACCAGGAGAACGCCGAATTTCGCGTGTCCATCGACCGCGAGAGCGGTGAATACGCCACGTTTCGCTGCTGGCGAGTCGTCGACCCCGACAATCTCCCGGAGGACGAGGAGCACAATCCGGACGCACACCTGACCGTCGCCGAGGCGCAGGAGAAGGATGCGAAGCTGCAACTGGGTGATGTCTACGAGATCAGCGTGCCGTCGGTGGAATTCGGACGCATTGCCGCGCGGACCGCCAAACAGGTCATTGTGCAGAAAGTGCGCGAAGCAGAACGGGCTCAGGTGGTCGATGCCTATCTGCCGCGGGTGAACCAGCTCGTTAGCGGAACGGTCAAAAAGGTGACGCGCGATTCGGTCATCGTCGATCTTGGCAACAATGCCGAGGCGCTCCTGGCGCGTGAACATCTGATCCCCCGCGAGACATTTCGCGTCGGTGACCGACTGCGAGCCCTGCTGGTCGAGGTGCGGCCCGATGCGCGCGGTCCGCAGCTGATTCTCACCCGCACGTCGCCGAAGATGCTCGTGGAGTTGTTCAAGATCGAAGTGCCGGAAATCGCGGAGTTCATCATCGAAATCCGTGGTGCCGCGCGCGATCCCGGTTCCCGTGCAAAGATCGCGGTGAAAACGAATGATGGCCGCATCGACCCCGTGGGTGCCTGCGTCGGCATGCGCGGCTCGCGCGTGCAGGCGGTATCGGGCGAGCTGGCCGGTGAGCGTATCGACATCGTCCCGTGGGATGACAACCCGGCGCAGCTCGCCATCAATGCGATGGCGCCTGCGGAGGTGGCATCGATCGTGGTCGATGAAGATTCGCACTCCATGGACATCGCCGTGGCGGAAGACAACCTGGCCCAGGCGATTGGCAGGGGTGGTCAGAACGTGCGCCTCGCTAGTGAGCTGACAGGGTGGATTCTGAACATCATGACGCAGGAAGATGCCGCGTCGAAATTGCAGGAAGAGTCGTCCAAATTCATGACTGAGTTCATCGATGCGCTGCAGATCGATGAGGATGTTGCGGCCGTGCTTGTCGAGGAAGGTTTCACCACCCTCGAGGAAATTGCGTACGTGCCGCTGGACGAAATGCTGGCGATAGACGGGTTCGACGAGGAGATTGCCCAGGAACTGCGCAACCGAGCCAAAGACGCGCTGTTGACCAAGGCGATTGCTGCTGAGGAAAAGCTGGGCGATGTCGAACCGGCTGCCGATCTACTGGAGCTCGAAGGGATGGATCGACGCCTTGCGTATCGGTTGGCAAGCAATCAGATCATCACGCGTGAGGATCTCGCCGAGCAGTCGGTCGGGGATCTGCTCGATATCGAAGATATCGGTGAGGCACGCGCGGCATCGCTGATCATGACGGCACGGGCTCCGTGGTTTGCAGCGGCGGAAGAGAACCAGGAGTAGGTCGGAAGACCGGCGGAGGACGACATGGCAGATGTCACAGT
>JAQBCT010000053.1:0-6996 GCA_032124855.1 Gammaproteobacteria bacterium | reverse complement strand
GGCGGCGATGAAACGCACACCCGAATCCGTATCGGTAAGCGCCGTGTTGCACAACGCGCGCGTACGCGGATCATCGGGAAACTGCAGCAGCGCCGAGCGCAGCAGCGCGGACCGGATTTCCGGTGCCCGCGACACGCCGTTCTCTTCGCCGAAGTCGAGCGCAAAGGCCTTGGCGATTCCGTCCAGCGATCGCCGGTCGGAGTGCACGGCGAGCGCGCGTGCCGCGCTCATCCTGACCGCGAGTTCCGGGTCATCCAGCAGCGCCATCAACTCGTCCACGGCCGCCGGATCGGTGGAAAGCGCCAGCGCATCGGCCGCCTGCCAACGAAGCTGCCCACTCAGCAGCTCGCGATCAGTCGCCTTCTGCAGGAATCGCGTGCGCTCGGCGGCGATCATTCCACCGACGACCTGGATGGTTTTCTCCACGTCTATGGCGCCGGTCAACAGGACCCCGGCGGCCAGATTCAGTATCGGACTGATGCGACTCCACAGGGTGCGAATGCCCGAGCGGTCCAGCGTCCAGTCGGTCTTGTCGATGGCCGCGCTCACCTGCGGCAACTGATCGGTGTCGCCGAGCTCGAGGAGCGCCACGGAAGTCCATGCCTGGAGCCAGTCGTTGCCGGCGCCTTCGCTGGAAATCTGTGTCAGCGCCTGATGCGCACGGTCCGTATGCAGGACTGCGAGTTCGCGCACGATGCGCGGACGCAGATCGGCGCCCTGTTTGTCGCTGGGACGGCGCTTGGTGACGATTGCAGCCGCCCACTGAAAGGTTTCTTCATCCCCGGCACTGAAGAGTGCCGTGGCCATGCGCATCGCGCGATCCGCATCATCGCTGTCAAGCTCGCCGCGGAGTGACTTGATCGCGCCTGCATCCTTGAAATTGCTTGCCAGCGCGATCCGCGCCGCGTCCACAACCACTTCGTCTTTGCGGTACTTTGCCAGCCGCTGCACCGAGGGAAGCCCGCGCGGATCGGCGGCGCGGCCGAGGCCTGTGGCTGCATCGGCATAGTAGGGCGCATTTTCCTTGCCAACCGCGAATCCCAGGATCGTCACCAGCGCGCGCTCGCGATCCTGGCCTTCGATTGCATTCGAGCCGATCAATGCTCCAAGGCCGCGCAGCGCTGCGCCCCGCATTTGCACGGTTCCGGAATCAACGCCTTGTTCGGCATTGGCATCGCCGCCCATGTTGCGCATGATCGAAGCCTGCTCGGCGCTCTCGGCGAGCCAGCTCAAGAGCACGAAGGCACGGCGCGGGCCCATGCCGAGAATCGCGTTGAGGCAGCCATCCTTCATCCAGTCGGCCGTCACCAGCTGGACGCAATTCACGTAGAACTGGCCGGCCGCCTGCACTTCGCCGATCTGTTCGAGGGCTTTCGCCGCCTCGACGCCGCGGATCCACGGATCCGCGAAGCCCTGCCTCATTTCCTGCTGCGCCAGTTCACTCTCGCGTTGCGTGATTCCCGGCATGGGTGGGGCGACGCCCAGGTAACCGCCGATCACCATCGCGGCGATGTTTTTCGGTTTCGCCATCTCGGCCGCCTGCTGCTGTGCTTTCTGCGAGGCCGGACCCGACATCATGCCCGCCATCCCCTTCATGAGCCGGCCCATCACATTGGTCTGGCGCATGAGGCTGGCTCGCAGCTGCTCGACCGCGCGATCTTCCATTTCCTTCGAGAGCACGCCGCGGCCCTGTTCAACGAAGTAGCGCGCCGCAACCGGATTGTCGGTGTCGGAGAGCGTATCGGCGTCGAGCATTTCCTGGATCGGGTCGGCGACGGCTGCAGATGGCAGAGGAATCGCAACTACCACGCAGGCGAACAGCGCCAGCATTTTCAGACGGTGTGGCCGCATGGCAGTCGACTGGTTCGGAATCCCGCGCACGATGCCACCACTCGATGGTTCTGACATTCTTGTATGGCACGGAGTATGCCTCCGCTGGTCAAGCCTCGCACCGACTTTGATGGCTGGTCAGCAGATCCGGGCCTGGCCGGGAGTCGCCTGCCAGATCAACGCCTGGTTGTTGGCCGGCATCGGATGATCGGCGACGAGGGCGAAACCAGCTCCGCGCGCGAGCGCATCCACCGCCTCGAAGTCGCGGATGCCGGATTGCGGATCCCGCGCGTGCAATAACGTGTCGAACGACTCGTTGCTTTCCGATGTGTATTCGCCGCCGTAGCGGAACGGCCCGTAGATGGCGAGTACCGCTTCCGGTTTCACGACTGCGGGCAATCCGGCGAACAGGGCCTCGACCTGCGGCCAGTGCATGATGTGGAGCGTATTGGCGGTGAATATGCCGTCCACGCGCCGCACGTCCCAAGGCAGTTGCGTCACGTCGAGTTCGACCGGTGCGCGGAGATTCGACGGGCCTTCATTGAATATTCGCTTGCGCAGGGCAGGCATCGATTCCGCCTGCTCGGATGGCTGCCAGACGATGCCCGGCATTTCGGTCGCGAAGTGCACCGCATGCTGTCCGGTGCCGCTGCCGATCTCGAGCACGTGCTTGCAGGCCGAGAACGCTGGCCGCAGCACCTGGAGGATCGGGCCCTTGTTGCGCTCGCAGGCATCCGAGTGCGGCAGCATCGCAGCAGTATAGAGTGCGGCATGGCGACGGTTTCTTACGTCCTTGCCGGAATCCTGCTTTACTTCGCAGCCGACTGGCTGCTGCGTCGAATCGAGGCGCGGGCCGGCCGTATCCTCGAGTACCGGACCTTGCTGTTCTTTGGCCTGCTGGCCACCCTGTCATTGATCAGCTTCGCCCTGATACGGGCGCTGCTGCAACGCTGACACCGTGATTTCTCGCCCCGGCGCGCGGGGCGGCCTGCGGGCTTGACCTGGATCAATGCCGGGCGGCGGCCAGACGGCTCATGCTTCCCACCCGGACCTCTGAGAGGCGGGATGGTGCCATCCTGATTTCGGGGAGCGCAGAGTCGAAGGGGGTTACATGAGCGACGAAGATCCGGATGACGGCGATAAGCGCGTACCGTTCATGCAGCGGGTGCTCGACAACCCGTTCCTGCTTCTCTTCCTTGGCGTAACCATCCCAACGGTGCTGTACATCCTCTGGGGAGTGATGGAACTCACCCAGATCCCTGTCGCGCCCTGAATCCCGGGAGAAGCCCATGGCCATTAGTCCGCCGACCCGGCGCTTGTGGTGGAACGAACCGATCCATCGCTTTGAGTTGATCTGGATCATCGTGGCCTTCCTGTGGGGCCTCGTGATGTTCTTCATGATGATTTACTGGCATGCGGTCGGCGGGCAGAACCTGGCCACCGAAACCTACCGTACGACGCCCAACGCGTTTTATGCCAAGGCCGAAGCCATGGTCGCGCAATACCAGGTGCGCGACCTCGGGGTCCTGCCCGTCGTCAAGCCGCCGGCGGGCGCGGACGTGTACCTCGTTGGCCGGATGTGGCTCTGGTATCCGGCGCTGGAGCTGGAACGAGGCCAGACCTATCGATTGCATCTTTCCTCGCTTGACCTGCAGCACGGGTTCTCGCTTCAGCCGGTCAACATCAATGTCCAGGTTCACCCGGGTTACGAGCACGTGATGACGATCACCCCCGACCAGACGGGCGAGTTCACGATTGTCTGCAATGAGTACTGCGGGCTGGGTCACCACACGATGCTGGGGAAGATATTCATCGTGGACCGCCCCTGAGAGATGACCATGAAAAGCACCGTATTCCGGATCTGTGCGTCGACCGGCCTGAAGATAGACCGCGATGCGCAGGCACTGATCAAGGCCAATGCCGTTGCGGCGGTGATCTTCCTCGCCATCGGCGGACTGTTCGGTTTGAGCGTCGCGCTGACGCGCTGGCCCGACGTGCATCTGCTGCCGGCGAACTGGTTCTACCTCGCACTGACGGCACATGGGCTCGACGTGCTGCTGCTGTGGATCATCTTCTTTGAGATCGCGCTCCTCTATTTCGCCTCCGCGATCCTGCTGAATTGCCGGCTCGCTGCACCCCGGTGGGGCTGGGTCGCATTCGGGTTGATGCTGGCTGGCGGCGCGATCACGAACATTGCAGTGCTGCAGGGCGAATCGACTGTGATGTTCACGTCCTATCCGCCGATGATGGCGGCGCAGCATTTCTACCTCGGCCTGATCCTGTTTGCCGTCGGCGCACTGATCGGCTGCGGCATCTTCTTCGGCACACTCGTCATCGCGCGCGACGAGAAGACCTACCAGGGCTCGATCCCGCTCGTCACCTTTGGCGCGCTGACCGCAGCGATCATCGCGGTATTCACGCTTGCATCCGGGGCCATCATCCTGATTCCGACCTGGCTCTGGAGCCTCGGAATCATCAGCACCATCGATCCGCTGATGTACAAGCTGGTGTGGTGGGCGATGGGCCATTCGTCGCAGCAGATCAATGTCTCCGCGCATGTTTCCGTGTGGTACCTGGTCGCCGCGATGCTGTTCGCCGCCAAGCCGCTCTCGGAGAAGGTCAGCCGCAGCGCATTCCTGCTCTACATCCTGTTCCTGCAGCTCGCCTCCGCGCATCACCTGCTGGTGGAACCCGGACTGAGTTCGGAGTGGAAGGTGTTCAACACCAGTTACGCGATGTACCTCGCGGTGCTCGGCAGCATGATCCACGGGCTCAGCATTCCCGGTTCCATTGAGGCGGCGCAGCGCCAGCGGGGTTTCACTCGCGGCTTTTTTGAATGGCTGCGGAAAGCGCCCTGGAGCAACCCGGTCTTTTCGGGAATGTTCCTGTCGCTCGTGATGTTCGGATTCATCGGCGGCATCTCCGGCGTCGTGATGGGCACCGAGCAGATCAACATCATCATGCACAACACCCTGTACGTGCCGGGGCACTTCCACGGCACCGTCGTTGCCGGCACGACGCTCGCCTTCATGGCGGTCACCTACCTGATAATTCCGCTGGTGTTCGAGCGGCAGATCCGTTTCCCGCGGCTGGCACAGTGGCAGCCGTATGTGTTTGGGCTGGGCGTCGCGGGTATTTCGTTCTTCATGATGGGTGCCGGAACGCTTGGCGTGGCGCGGCGCCATTGGGACATCACGTTTGCGGATTCGATACTGGAATTCAGCTACCCGCCGGCTGCGTTCCTGATGGTGACTCTGAACGGCATGGCCGCAGTCGCAGCGGCCCTCGGCGGCCTGATGTATGTCATCGTCGTCGTCGCCTCGGTATTCTTCGGCAAGAAGGTGGAAGGCAAGATTCAGATCGCCGCGCCCATGGGGCCACGTGTCGCGTCCACCTACGGCAGCGCGGAAGCGGTCAAGGTGCCTGGCACGCTGGTGCTTGTCGCCGTGTTCTTCATCGCCTTTGTGCTGTACTACTTCGTCAACTGGAAATACCTGTCTGACATCTGGCCGATGCGCTAGCAGGAGGCGGCGCATGGAGAACATGCGATGCGGCGGGCCTGCCGCGGCACTTGTGGCGCTGCTGGCGGTTGTTCCGGCGATGGCGGTCGCGACGGAGCCGGGGCTGCCGGCTTTCGACGCGGGCGTGGCGCTCGATGCAAGCCAGGCGGCCATCGGCCGCACGCTGTCCGATCATGTGCTCACCGACCAGCGCGGCCGGCGCATCCGCCTGAATGAACTGCGGGGCCATCCGCTCGTCATCAGCCCCATCTACACGTCCTGCTTCCACATCTGCCCGACGACCACGACCAATCTGAAAGCGGCCGCCGATGTCGCCTTCGATTTCCTCGGCGACCAGGCGTTTACGGTGCTGACAATCGGCTTCGACACCCCCCGCGATACGACGGAACGCATGCGCGACTACGCCAGCGCCCGTGGCATTGACTCGCCGCAGTGGATATTCGCAAGTGCCGATGCCGGGACGGCCGCGCGGTTGCTGGACGAGATCGGTTTCACCGTCGCCCCGGCGGGCGGCGGCTTCGAACACCTGATCCAGGCGACGGTGGTCGATGACCGGGGCGTCATCTATCGGCAGGTATACGGCCAGCGATTCGAGACGCCACTGCTGGTCGACGCGTTGAAGCGCATTGCGCTTGGACAGGGTCTGGAGGCGGCGGCGCGTCCCTCGCTCGCCGAACGGATCCGTCTCATCTGCACCACGTTCGACCCCAAGACCGGGCGCTATGGGTTCGACTATTCGCTGGTGCTCTCCGCTGTCCTCGGCGTACTCATCTTCAGCGGCATCGCCATAGTCATCTGGAGGTCGTGGCGGGAACTGGTAACACGGGACCGGAATTGATGGGTTTTCGCGGCGCCTTGCGCCGTGTATTTGACCTGCTCGAGACGCTGTGCGCGCGGGTGATGGGCCCCGGCTGGAATCCACTGGTCCAGCTTGGAGCGCTGGGCTGGTTTTTCTTCTGGATTGTCGCGGTCAGCGGCATCTACCTCTATATCTTTTTCGACACCGGCATCACCGGCACCTACGAGTCGATCGAGGCGATCAGCCGCGACCAGTGGTGGGCCGGCGGCATCCTGCGGAGCCTTCACCGTTATGCGTCCATCGCCCTGCTGGTCACGGCGGTGGTGCACATGCTGCGTGAGTACGCCAGCGACCGGATGCGCGGCAATCACTGGTTCGCATGGCTTACCGGCTTGCCGCTGCTGCTGTTCATCTTCGTCTGCGGCATCACCGGATACTGGCTGGTCTGGGACACGCTCGCGCAGTTCGTGGCGCAGACGACCAGCGAGCTGCTGGACACACTGCCGATCTTCGGCGAGCCGATCGCGCGCAATTTCCTGAACCAGGCGTCGCTGTCGGATCGTTTCTTCTCGCTGATGGTGCTGATACACATCGCGGCGCCATTGTTGATGCTGTTGTTCATGTGGGTGCACATCTCCCGGCACGCACGGTCGCGCGTGAATCCCGCGCGCGGACTGGGCGCCACGGTGCTCGGCGTGCTGGTCGCGCTCTCGCTGGTGCACCCCGCGCTCAGCCAGGCGCCTGCCAATCTCGACACCGTACCCGCGACCATTGGTCTCGACTGGTTCTACCTGGGGGCTTACCCGTTCGTCATTAACGATGGCGGTGCGACGGTTCTTTGGATAT
>JAQBCT010000052.1:0-11172 GCA_032124855.1 Gammaproteobacteria bacterium | reverse complement strand
GATGCGGCAGCAATTCAGCAACGGTGGGCGCGCGCGTCTCACGGTGCTTCGGAAACTGACTGGCCGCGAGAAAAATGCCGGATGCACCGTCGCGCAGCACGTAGTGGTCATCGACCTTGACACAGCGCAGCTCGGGCATGGGTACTGGCGCCGATTTGGGTGGCGCCGCCTCGCCGCTGCGAAGCAGCTTGCGGGTGTTCTTGCAGTTGGTATTGGTACAGCCAAAATACTTGCCAAAGCGGCCCGACTTGAGCTGCATATCGGCGCCGCATTTGTCGCATTCGAGCAGCGGGCCGTCATAACCCTTGATCCGGTACACGCCTTCTTCCACCGCATAGCCCGGGCAGTCCGGGCTATCGCCGCAGACGTGCAGTTTGCGCCGCTCATCCACGAGATAACTGTGCATCGGCGTGTCGCAACGCGCGCAGCGCCGCGTACTGCGCAGCAGGCGCGACTCGGCTTCAGCATCCACGTCCACGTCGACAACTTCATCGCCTGCAATCAGATTGAGCGTGCTCGTGCAGCGCTCCTTCGGCGGTAGCGCATAGCCAGAGCACCCCAGAAAAACGCCCGTGCTGCCGGTGCGGATCTGCATCGGCCGGCCACAGGTGGCACACGGGATATCCGTATCCGTCGGCGTGTTGGCGCGCATGCCACCCTCTGCCGCCTGGGCGCGAACGAGTTTGGTGCTGAAGTCGCCGTAGAACTGATTGAGCACTTCCCGCCAGTCCGCCGAGCCCTGCGCGATCTGATCCAGTTCCTCTTCCAGATGAGCCGTAAAGCCGAAGTCGAGGAGATTGTCGAAATTCTCCACGAGCCGATCCGTCACCAGCTCGCCAATTTTCTCCGCGTGGAAACGGCGTGCGGTGAGCGTGACGTAGCCGCGCTCCTGAATCGTCGAGATGATGGCCGCATACGTCGACGGCCGGCCGATGCCGCGCTTCTCGAGCTCGCGCACCAGGCTCGCCTCGCCGTAACGCGGCGTCGGTTTGGTGAAATGCTGCACGGCCTCGAGCTTGGCCACGTCCAGCGGCTCCTCAGCTGCGAAATCTGGCAGCGCGCGGTCTTCATCCTTGCGCACGACCGTGGGCAATACCCGCGTGAAGCCGTCAAAACGCAGAATTCTGCCGCGAATGCGCAGCTCGAAGTCGCCTGCGCGGGCGGCAACGGTGGTACTGGTGTACTGCGCGGGCGGCATCTGACAGGCGACGAACTGGCGCCAGATCATCTCGTACAACCGCACCGCGTCATCTTCCATGCCAGTCAACCCAGTGGCTGCGGTGTTGACGTTCGACGGGCGAATGGCTTCGTGTGCTTCCTGCGCCGCCGCCTTGCTCGCATATTCATTGGCCTGCGCGGGTACGTAGTTCGCGCCGAACTGCTTGCCGATGTACTCGCGGCACCCGGTCACCGCATCCGCCGACAGGCTGGTGGAGTCGGTGCGCATGTAGGTGATATAGCCCGCCTCGTATAGCCGCTGCGCCATCATCATGGTCTTCTTCACCGAGAACGACAGCCGCGTGCTGGCGGCCTGCTGCAGCGTTGACGTGATGTATGGCGCCCCCGGTCGCGTGGTCGTGGCGCGGTCCTCGCGTGAATGCACACGCACTGCCTGGCCACGCAATCGTGTCATCGCATCGTCAGATTGCGCCGTCGATGTCGGGCGGTAGCTCTCGCCGCGATCCTTGACCACCTGGAAACGATGGACGTCGGCTTCACCGCGGCGGTGCAGATCGGCGAACGCTTCCCAATATTCCTCCGGAATGAATGCGCGGATTTCCCGTTCGCGTTCCACGATCAGACGCACCGCGACGGACTGCACCCTGCCGGCCGAGAGTCCCCGCGCAACCTTCGCCCACAATAACGGCGACAATTCGAAGCCGACCACGCGGTCGAGAAAGCGCCGCGCCTGCTGCGCGCTCACGCGGCTGGTGTCGATGTCGGTCGGGTTGGCAAAGGCGTTCTGAATGGCCTTACGCGTGATCTCGTTGAACGTCACACGGCGGAATCGATCCGGGTCGCCACCGATCGTTTCCTTCAAATGCCATGCAATCGCCTCACCCTCACGATCGAGGTCCGTTGCGAGGAAGATCTGATCCGCCCGAGCCGCGAGTTTGCGCAGTTCCTCTACCACCTTCTCTTTGCCAGGCAGAACTTCGTACTGCGCCGCCCAGTCGTGGTCTGGATCCACACCCATCCGTCGCACCAGCTGCGCCCGCGCGCGTTGCTTGCGATAGGTCTCTTTCGCCTTTGCCGATAGCTTGCGGGTTTTTGCGGCTTCGGCCGCGCGCGCCTTGGGATCGGCGCCCTTTCCGCCCGTCGGCAGATCGCGGATGTGCCCGATGCTGGACTTGACGATGTAGTCGCGCCCGAGATAACGGTTGATGGTGCGCGCCTTGGCGGGCGACTCAACGATGACCAGCGAACGGGCCATGTGCCTCCTGGTTGATTCGGTCTATAGCAGGCCGCATTCAGTGGTGCGGCAGGCCGCGAAACGGGCCGGCATTCAGCATTGCCGGGCGGCAAACATGCCGCCGCCGCGATCAGCTCACCCGGGTGGAATGAACGACTGCGGGACGTTCCGCGAGGTCGCGCCAGGGTGGCCCGGCGCAGAAAGGCGCCATGTATACGCGGTCTATTTCCGGACTGTCAACTTGGGGGTTGCCGATGGCGGGCGTCAGTCGGCGGCGCAATCAGCGCCTTCGCCAGGCGTGTCAGTCGATCTCAGTCTCGCGCAACTTGTCGTCTATAAGCTGTTGTATTTCATTAAGTTTAGATAGCTGTTCAGAGAGCCGATTGACCGCTTCTTCCGGGGCTCGCGCGTCGCTGCGTTCGCGCCACCAACACGCCGAGCCCATCGCATCTGTCGCTGCACCCAGCGCATCTGCCGGCAAGGCCGCAATGATGGGTATAACCCCCGCCCAGTACGCCGCGTCGCCCGCTGCAGGTTCATCCCACTGCCAGCCCGCCAAGGGGCCATTGGGATTGATTGTCTGATCGACGCGCAGAATCCGCCATGCAGGTGCCCGCCGCAGCGGCCGCCGCGACGTCTGCCGATACAGCGCGCAACTGATCATCGGCGTTCGCCGCTCACCGCCAGCGCTGACACGCGACTGCGGAGACGGCATGGGATCCGGCAGCTGGACCATTTCGACCTGCATGCCCAACGCCCGTGCTCGGCCGCGTATGCGCGTCAACCTTCGATCGTTCGCGGATGGCACCAGCCACAGGACCGGGCCGAACGCGGCCAGCAGAATCAACGCCATCACCATCCAGTTCAACGCGCACCTCATTTGCGCGATGGTCCGCCCACCGCGCAGTCGATCGAATTCGCGCGCGCCTTGAGCGGCGTCACGCAGTTGAGGTATGGTCGCGCCAAGTTCCGGGGGGGACAACCATGAACGCATACCGTCACATTCTATTGGCCGCAGACCTGACCGAAGAATCGCGGCGCGTGGCTGACCGCGCAGTGTTGTTGGCCCGGCGATTTGAGGCGGAGCTGCATATCATTCACGTCATCGAACCATTGAGCCTCGCCTATGGCGGCGATATACCGATGGATCTGTCGAGCGTGCAGGAACAGATTCATGCACAGGCGAAATCCCATCTCGCAGAATTCGCCGCCACGGTGGGCGTGCCACCCGAACGGCGTTATCTGATCTTCGGCCGCCCGGAGGCTGAGATTCATCGCGTGTCGAAAGAAAAGTCCATCGACCTCGTCGTCGTCGGCAGTCATGGTCGCCATGGCCTTGCGCTGCTGTTGGGGTCAACCGCGAGCGGCGTGCTGCATGGCTCACCTACGGATGTGCTGGCTGTGCGCGTCGGCAGCGACGCGCCGCAAGACTGACCGATCAATAGCGCATTCATGTGGTATCAGCGCCCCGCTACGGGGCATGCCGCGCGCGCGCTCGGGTTCCTGATTTGCGTCTGCGCGATGTCCTGCGTCCATGCCGATAACCTCGACGCACGCAAGCAGTACCAGCGCGCGCTGGTCGATCTGCGTGCTGGGCGCATCGAACAATTCCGGTCGGCACAGCGCCAGCTGACCGACTATCCGTTGTACCCATACCTCGAATTCGAAGATCTGCAGCGCCAGCTGCGCCGTGCTACCCCCCAACAGATCCAGTCGTTCATCGACCGCAACAGCACTACACCCCTGGCAGAACGGCTGCGCCAGACCTGGCTGAGCGAGCTCGCACGACGCGGTGAATGGCAGCACTTCCTGGACTTCTACACCCAGACCGACGACGCGCAGCTGCAGTGCCTGTATTTGCGCGCACTTCTGCACACGGGTGCCGACGCCAAGGCGATGGCGCAAGTCGCGCCGCTGTGGACGGTTGCCACTTCGCAACCCAAGGCGTGCGACCCGCTGTTCGACCAGTGGATCGCCGATGAGAATCTGACCGTCGGAATTGTCTGGCAGCGCCTGACCCTGGCCCTGCAGGCACGGCAGTGGCAGCTGGCGCGTTACCTGATCGGCCTCTTGAACCCCGAACTGAAGCCTCAGGCCGAGCTGCTGTACCAGGTTTACCGCGACCCGCAGTTGATCACGCAACTGCGACGTTTTCGCAGCGACGACACACTTACGCGGGAAACCGTTGCGCTGGGCATCCGACGCCTGGCAAACACCGACCCGCAGGCAGCGGCAACCGCCTGGGCAACCTATCAGCGAGCGTTGACGTTCAGCGCCGACGAAGCGCGGGTCGTGGCTCAGGACCTCACGATCGGTGCCGCACGCCACGGCACCATCGATCTTCAGGTCGACCTGAGTCCCACCGCGGACGGCCGACACGTGCTGGTATTCGAGGCGTTGCTGCTGGCCGCCATCGGCGCAGAGGCCTGGCCCGCCGTCGTTGACCTCGTCAACCGAATTGATGAGGCGGAGCGCAGCAAGCCGCGCTGGCAATACTGGTTGGGCCGTGCACTGCGCGCCTTGTCTTCACCGTCTGAGGATGACGCCGTCGCACGCGACGCCCCCTGGACCGCACTTGCCGCGGAGCGCCAGTACTACGGCTTCCTGGCTGCCGAAGGACTCGGTATCACACCCGCGCTGAATGATCGCTCGACGGCCCCCGACGAAGCGACACTGGCGGCTTTGCGCGCGCTGCCCGCCTTCATTCGCCTGGAGGAACTCTACGCAGTGGGCGATTTGACGAACGCGCGCCGCGAGTTGAACGTTCTCGCCCCGCAGCTCGATGCCGATGTGCACGGCGCTGCCGCCTATCAGCTGGCCCAGATCGGCTGGATCTACCAGAGCATCATGGCAGCCAACGCGGCCGATCTGCGCGATGCCCTGGCACTGCGATTTCCCAATCCGTTTCTGCAGCCGTTCCGCAGGGCCAGCCACGCCACAGGTGTGCCGCTGAGCTTTCTGTATGCCGTCGCCCGCCAGGAGAGTGCCTTCGCGCTGGTCGCGCGATCGCCCGCCGGTGCACTGGGTCTGATGCAACTGATGCCTGCCACGGCGGCCGCCACGGCGCGCGCGCGCGGTGATAAACCACCCAGTACGGCCGACCTGTACCAGGCGGAGATCAACATCACCGTAGGCAGTCAGCATCTGGCGGATCTGTTGAAGCGCTATGACGGCAACCGGGTGCTGGTGGCTGCGGCCTACAACGCGGGGCCGCATCGCGCCGACCGCTGGCTGCACGAGCGCGACGCCCATCCCGCCGATATCTGGATCGAAACCATTCCGTTCTTCGAAACGCGCAACTACGTCATGAATGTACTGGCCTTCAGCTACGTCTACGGCCAGCGCCTCGATCGGCCGACACCGTTTCTCACGACGCAAGAACGATGATTGATATCGGCGTGAACCTCATCAACGTGGCATTTGCCGCCGACCGCGAGGCGGTGCTGGAGCGCGCCTGGGCCAGCGGCGTGCAGGGTCTCATCGTCACGGGAACCGACGTCGCGGCCAGCCGGGCCGCAGTGCAATGCTGCGCTGCTGATCCGGCGCGCCTCTGGTGTACCGTTGGCGTCCACCCCCACGACGCTGCGCGCGTTGCCGATGATTGGTGCGAACAGATCGAACAGCTCGCTTCGGCCGCATGCGTACGCGCCATCGGCGAGACCGGCCTCGACTACAACCGCAACTATTCACCGCCGGCGGATCAACTGAGGGTATTTCGCACGCAGCTCGAACTGGCCGCGCGGCTGGGCCTGCCTGTATTCGTGCATGATCGCGACAGTGCCGGTGGGGTTGCACAGGAACTGCGCGCATCGCGCGACGCGCTGCGGGATGTGGTGGTGCATTGTTTCACCGGCAGCGCCGCTGAGCTCGATGCCTACCTCGCGCTCGACTGCCACATCGGCATCACCGGATGGATCTGCGATGAGCGGCGCGGCGCGACACTGGTTGCGATGGTGGGCCGGATTCCGCAGGACCGCCTGCTGCTTGAGACCGACGCGCCTTATCTGTTGCCGCGCAACATCGCGCCGCGGCCGCGCTCGCGACGCAACGAGCCTGCCCATCTGCTGTGGATTGCCCGCTCCGTTGCCGCTGCGCGCAATAGCTCGCTCGAGGACGTGATCCACCACACGACACTCAACGCGCGCCGCGTGTTCGCGTTGGATTAGCGTGTTTCGAGCAGGCTAAGCACGTCATCCGCGTTGAAGGGCCAGGCGAGCATGTCGCCGCCCGCGGTGGCGATCACCGGGATCGCGTCGCCATGACGCGCCAGCAGCGCAGCGTCGTGCGCGATGTCGACCACGTTCAAAGTCACAAATCGCAGTTCTGGCATACTACGCAGCAGTGTTTCGGCCCGTTCGCACAACGTGCATGCCGAGGTGGAATACAGAATGAGCTCCGTCAACACACAACTCCGTGGCGTTTCCGCCGCACCCGCTCGTGGCCCGCTATCGTAATGCAAAGTATTCGGCTCGCATCGCCAGAGTTTGCAATACGCTATCCCCTGCCAGTGGCGGCCGCGGCGTGCTGGCTACGCGACGGCGACGGCTTCACGACGCACATCGAGCTCCCCGATCTGCCGGGCGATCACATCGCGGTGCCAGCCTTGGCACTACTCGATGGCGCAACCCAGCACGCGCGATTCACGCTGTGCGACGCGCACGCCAGCTGGTCGCTGAGTCCTAATGCACCCCAGTGTGCGGGTGCGCAACCGGATGGGCGCGCCACCACGCACATCGACTACTTTCACGCGCGCCAGTTGATCGAGCGACCCGTGCTGCGTGTCACGGTCAGCGCGTCGGTCGCGCCCATTCGATATCTGCTCGGCGTATCGGTGCGTGCCCACCGAATCGATGCTGCGCCAGGAACGCTCGATGCGCCGCGACTGGTCGTTGCCGCCATCAGCCAACTCACCGCGCCACGTGCAATCCGCCATCGCATCTGCTCGCCCGCCTGCGTCACCATGGTGTTGCGTTACCACGGCCGAGCGGCATCGTTGGCTGATGTCAGCCGCGCCTGTTATCACGCGCCGTCGTCGCTGTTTGGCGTGTGGCCCCTGGCCATTGACTGCGCCGCCGGACATGGTCTGGCCGCCTCGGTGGAGTGCTTCAGCAGTCTCGACTCGGTGGCGCAAATCATCGCGCGCGGACTCCCGGTGATCGCCAGCATTCGATTCGACGAGGCACAACTGCCAGGTGCACCGCTCACCGCAACAGATGGCCATCTGGTCGTGGTGACAGGCATGGACGACGACTGGGTTTACGTGAACGACCCCGCCGCGCCAGATGCCGCCACCGTGCCGCGTGCGTATCCGCGCGCCGCATTCGCGCGCGCCTGGCTCACTCACCGTGGCGTGGGTTACGTGATGAGTCCAGCTTGATGCTGCGCTATCTGATTCGCTACGCACTGCTCGTCAGCGCTTTCGCGTTGACGAGCTTCGGCCTGATGCAGTGGCAAAGCGCAGACTTCGACACCTACACCGTGTGGCCATTCGCCGGTTCGATGAAACTGCATCCGCTGCACAGCCTGCTGCTGGGACTGGTGATGATTCCCCTGTCGCTGTGGGAGATCTTCCTGCTCGAACCGGGCAGCGCTCCCGATGTCCGCTGATGGGCGCGTGCAAGTCCGCAGCGTGACGCATGCCGATGCGGACGAATTTCTGGCGCTGATGAAGACCAGCCGCGAACTCCACGAGCCGTGGATCTCCCCGCCTTTGACGCGCCGCGCCTTCGATGCCTACTTGAATCGCACGACTCGCGATGATCATCACGGCCTGCTCGTATGCATCCCCAATCCGCAGCGCATCATCGGTGTGATCAACCTCAACAACATCGTGCGGGGATCCTTCCTGAGCGCGTCGCTCGGCTACTACGTAGGTCGACCGTACGCCGGTCAGGGCTATATGACTGATGGATTGCGCGCCGCCGTGGGCTACGCATTCGCCGAGCTGGGGCTGCACCGGGTGGAAGCCAATATCCAGCCCAGCAATGCGCCGTCGATCAATCTTGTGAAGCGCTGTGGCTTTACGCTCGAGGGATATTCGCCGCAGTATCTTTTCATAGCCGGCGCCTGGCGCGACCACGAGCGATGGGCAATTTATCAGCCCCGCGATACACTGCACCGCGCCCCCTAACCCACATACCAACCGCATCCGCTCACATGCAAACCGCCCCATACGGTAGCTGGCGCTCGCCCATCACCGCCGACTTCGTCAGCACTGCAATGACGGGCCTCGGGGCGCTGAGCAGCAACGGCGAGGCGCTGTTCTGGCTGGAGTCGCGGCCCAACGAGGGTGGTCGCACGACACTGTTGATGGATCGCGACGGCGCGCGCACCGAACTCACGCCGGCACCTTTGAATGTACGAAGTCGTGTCCACGAGTACGGCGGCGGCGCCTATCTGGCAACACGGCACTGCGCCTACGTGGTCAACTTTGTGGACCAGAATATCTACCGGGTCGGCTTCACTGGCGGGGCACCCGAGGCCATCACGACGACAGACGCCGCAACGCGATACGCCGACTTTGCGATGGACGAACTGCGCCATACGCTCATCGCCGTCATCGAGCGCCCCGGTGCGGATGAGCCCGAAAACGCGCTGGTTAGCATCGATCTCACCACCCTCACGACGCGCACCCTGCACAGCGGGCATGATTTCTACGCTGCACCGCGCGTCGCGCCAGACAGTGCGCGCCTGTGTTTTCTCAGCTGGGATCATCCCAACATGCCTTGGGATGGCACACAGCTGCATATCGGCGTCTTCGACACCGCGGGCCTCTTGGTGGACGATACGATCATCGCCGGCGGTGCGGCCGAGTCCATCGTTCAGCCGGAATGGTTGAGCGACGCGCGCATCGTCTTCGCCAGCGACCAGAATGGTTTCTGGAATCTGCACAGTTACGATGCAAGCGGCATCTACAACGTCCACCCTGACGCGGCGGAATATGCCGGCCCCGCCTGGGCACTCGGCGGCAGGCATTTCGCGATTCTCGGCTCGCAGCATGTGGTGACCCAACGCAATCACAATGGCGCAGCGAGCCTGGTAATCATCGATGTCGAAGCCGGCATCGCATCGCCTGTTGCGCTCGACTGGCACGGCTACGATGCGCTGACGGTTCACAACGGCCGCATCGCCTGCATCGCTTCGAGCTTCGATCGTGCCGCAAGCATCATCAGCTTCGATCCGACAGCAGACGATACAACCACCATTGCCACGTCCGGGGCCTTAGCCATCGACGCGCAATGGTTTTCTCCAGCGCACGCGATCGAATTCCCAACCCGCAATGGCGCCGTTGCATATGCGTATTACTATGCGCCGCATAACCCGGACTTCGGCTCGACGCGCGCTGAGTTGCCACCGTTACTGGTGATGAGTCACGGCGGACCCACCGCTGCTGCACACCCCTCACTCAATTTTCGTATCCAGTACTACACCAGTCGCGGTTGGGCGGTGATCGACGTGAACTACGGGGGGTCTAGCGGCTTCGGTCGCGCATACCGCGCGCGCCTCGACGGCCAGTGGGGCATTGTCGATGTGCACGATTGTGAGGACGCGGCCGCCCATCTCGTGGCACAGGGACACGTTGATGCATCCCGCATCGCCATTCGCGGCGGCAGCGCCGGCGGTTACACGACCCTCGCCGCGCTGACATTCGGCACACGCTTTCGCGCAGGTGCCAGTCACTATGGCATCGGCGATCTGGAAGCCCTGGCCCGCGATACACACAAATTCGAGTCACGCTACCTCGAGCGTCTGATCGGCCCGTATCCCGAAGCGCGGGCAACCTATATCGAGCGTTCGCCCGTCCACCATGTCGATCAACTGACGTGTCCGGTAATTTTTTTCCAGGGGCTCGACGATCGTGTGGTGCCGCCCAATCAGGCGGAGGCGATGGTCGACGCCCTGCGCCGCAAGCGCCTTCCCGTGGCGTACATCCCGTTCGCGGGTGAGCAGCATGGCTTTCGTCGGGCCGAGAACATCAAGCGGGCGCTGGACGGCGAGTACCTGTTCTTCGCACGCGTATTCGGATTCGAGCCGGCTGATACGCTGGCCGAGTTGGCGATTGAAAACCTGCCGCCGAACGCAGTTGGCGTGCCAGCATGACGCCGCGTATTGCAGTCCTCGCGGGCGGTCATTCCCATGAAGCGGCCGTCTCGCGTTCCTCGGCCGCGCAGGTCACCGCGGCGCTGCAAACAAAGTACGAACATGTGCGCCAGTTCGAACTGGACGGCAACCTCACGCGCGCATTGCTCGACTACGCAAGTGACATCGTATTCCCGGTGTTGCATGGCCCGCCGGGCGAAGACGGTACCGTGCAGGGATACCTCGAGATTCTCGGGCTGCCATACGTCGGCTCCGGCGTGCACGCGAGTGCCGCCGCAATGGACAAGAGCCTCGCCAAAGCGGTGTTCCGTCGCGCCCATCTACCGGTCTGTGAAGATCTGGTATTTCCAGCGGGCACGTCGGTGAATGATGCGTGCAGTGCCACAATTGCGGCGCTGGGTGATCGCGTCGTGGTGAAGCCGCTTCGCCAGGGTTCGGCCATCGGGGTGACGCCCGTGATGAACGGTGGCGATCTCGTGGCTCCCTTTGAAACTGCCTTCGCGCTGGGTGACGGCGTCCTGGTCGAGCCGTTCGTGATGGGCAAGGAAGTGACCGTTGGTATTCTGGATCTGCATGGCGAAACGCCGCGGGCATTCCCTACCATCGAAGTGCGCACGCCAACCGGCACCTGGTACGACTATCAGCACCGCTACACCGCA
>JAQBCT010000051.1:0-5376 GCA_032124855.1 Gammaproteobacteria bacterium | reverse complement strand
CATCAGCGGTGGTGTGGACGCTGATCAGCGCCGGGATGGCGACTGGCTCGACCACGACGCGCGCTACGCGCGCACCGACGAATACCTCGATGTCATGCGGCAAGTGTGGACCGCCACCAAGCCCTTCAACCACGAAGGTGTGCACTACCGTTTCGAACGGGCGTTCTCTGAAGTGCGTTGCGCACAGCAGCCCCACGTACCGATCTGGTTCGGCGGTATCTCGCAGGCAGCCATCGCCGTGGGCGCGAAACATTGCGACGTGTATGCACTGTTCGGCGAGCCACGCGCCGCCATCGCTGAGACGATCCAACAGATTCGTCAGGCTGCGACTACCCATCGGCGCACGCCACGTTTCAACGTATCATTTCGTCCCGTCATTGCCGCCACGGAATCGGCGGCCTGGACAAAGGCCGAGTCGATTCTGGCGGGTGTCACGGCGGCGACGGGCAATCGCCGCATCGATCCCGAGGCTGAAACCGCGCGACGCCTCATCGCATTGGCGCAGCGCGGCGACATTCACGATGAACGGCTTTGGACACCCATCGCAGGCGCGGCCAGCGGTTCCGGCAACACCACGGCGCTGGTGGGCACACCTGCGCAGGTTGCCGAAGCAATCTGCGCCTACTACAGCCTCGGCGTGAGCGGCGTGCTGCTGCGCGGCTTCGACCCCATGGCGGATGCGCTGGACTACGGCCGTGAACTCGTTCCGCGCATCCGCGATGGCGTAGCCGCGATCGATCGACGCGCGGCAGGCACTGCCGCCGTCAGCTGATGCTGCGCCCGCCGTCCACCGGCAGACAGACACCGGTGAGAAATGCGGCGTCGTCCGACGCCAGATAGGTGACCGCTGCTGCAACATCGGCCGGTTCCGTGAGGCGGCGCAGCGGGATGCCCGAGATCAGAGCGGCGCGATTATCGTCCGGCAGATGATCACCGCCCAGCGCGCCGCGCATGAACGGTGTATCGGCGGCCACAGGATTCACCGCATTGACGCGAATCTTGTAGCGCGCCAACTCCATGGCGAATCCCCTCGTCATGGTGACAACCGCGCCCTTTGTTGCGTTGTAGACCGTCACGCCGGGACGCGGCGCCACCGCGCCGATGGATGCCGTGTTGACGATCACACCGCCTTTGGCGCGCATCACGGGCACCGCATATTTGATGCCCAGCCACACACCCTTCGTATTGGTGGCAAAGACGCGATCGTAGTCGGCTTCCTCCAACTCCCAGCCGGGACCCGAGCGATGAGTGAAACCCGCATTGTTGATGAGAATATCCAGTCCACCAAATCGGGTCACCGCAGCATCAATCATTGCCCGTACCGCCGCCGCGTTCGATACATCCGTTTCCACCGCCGTGCCCTGCCCGCCTGCCGCAGTGATGACATCGACCACACCCTGGGCGCGCGCGACGTCGATGTCGGCAACCACGACCCGCGCGCCCTCAGCCGCGAAGCGTTGTGCAATGGCTTCACCAAACCCCGATCCACCACCGGTGACGACGGCGACTCGGTCGATGAAGCGGTTCTTGAAGATCTGCATGAGAAACTCCCTGGCGGCGCAAACAGCGGCGCAATGTTTCGTTGACGCTATCGCAAGGTGCGTGGTTTAGTCCATTGCACTTTTTGGATCGTATCGAAGCATGGCGCGACACGTGATTGTAGTCGGCGGTGGCAACGCCGCATTGAGCGCCGCCATCAGCGCAGCGGAGCACGGCGCCCGAGTAACGTTGTTGGAGCGCGCTTCACACGCGCTGCGTGGCGGCAACACGCGCTTCACCGCCGGAGCAATGCGCGCCGTCTACGACGGTGTGGATGATTTACGCCGCTTGATGCCGGACCTGACAGCTGCGGAGATCGCGCGCACCGATTTCGCGCGATACACACCTGAGAATTTTTACGACGACCTGGGCCGCGTCACGCAATACCGCTGCGATCCCGCGCTGGCTGAGCGGCTGGTGAACGGCAGTTTCGATACGCTGTTGTGGATGCACCGCCACGGCGCCCGATTCCTGCCGCTCTACGGACGCCAGTCGTTCGAGGTGGACGGACAGGTTCGCTTCTGGGGCGGCCTGACAATCGAGGCATGGGGCGGTGGCGAAGGCCTCGTGGATACACTCACCCACATTGCGACGAAAGCCGGCGTAGCCGTTCACTACGACAGCCGCGCCGTGGCGCTGGCGATGGACCACGGCCGCATCTGCGGCGTGCATGTCCGTAAAGACCACGAACAGACGCTGCTCAGCGCCGATGCTGTGGTGCTCGCATGCGGCGGATTCGAATCAAACCCTGCGTGGCGCGCCCGCTATCTGGGTCCGGGATGGGATCTGGCGCGGGTGCGCGGTACCCGCTTCAACACCGGCGACGGCATACGCATGGCACTGGATGTGGGCGCGGCGAGTCGTGGCCACTGGTCGGGCTGCCACGCCGTGGGCTGGGATGCCAACGCCCCGGAGTTCGGCGATCTCACCGTGGGCGATGGCTTTCAGAAGCATTCGTACCCCTTCGGTATCATGGTGAACAATCGCGGCCTGCGCTTCGTCGACGAGGGCGCCGACTTCCGCAACTTCACCTACGCCAGATATGGCCAGGAAATCCTGCGCCAGCCCAATCAGATTGCATGGCAGATCTTCGACGCGAAGGTCGAGCATCTGCTGCGCGACGAATACCGGATTCGTCAGGTGACGCGCGCAACGGCCGACTCCATCGCAGCCCTCGCCGTCAACCTGGAGGGTTGTGATGCCTCTCAACTGACTCGCACCGTCACCGCATTCAACGACGCCGTCGACCAAGACACGCCGTTTGATCCGACAGTCAAAGACGGACGCGCGACGCGCGGACTCGACATCGTGAAATCCAATTGGGCGCAGCGACTCGATACGCCGCCCTACTCCGCCTACGCGATTACCTGCGGGATTACATTCACCTTCGGTGGCCTGCACGTCTCGGCTGACGCCTGCGTGATCAGCGAGGACGGCGTCCCCATCGAAGGCTTGTACGCCGCCGGTGAACTGGTGGGCGGGCTCTTCTACTTCAACTATCCGGGCGGCACCGGCCTCACCTCCGGTGCGGTATTCGGACGCGTGGCGGGCGCCGCGGCGGCAGGCACGCCAATGTGAACGCGCCCACCGCCCGCGCCCGACACCTGTGCATGGTGGCGTTGACGATCTGCGCAGCGATCGCAGCAGAAAACGCCTGGACCGCGTCCGCGTGGGATCTGATCGCGCCGAGCGAACTCAATGCCGAATCGAAGGTCCACCGCGACGCTGTCGCGCAGGATCTGAAGCAACGCCTCAGCCTGCTGATCGACTTGCTGAGTGAGCCGAATCCGCAGGAACTGCAGAGACTCGAGCGGGACGAGCTGCGGCTTGCGAGCGGGTCAGGCGATGCCCGCGACAAGACCGCGCTGCAGCTCTCCGTGACCTATCAGCACCGGGGCCTGGTGCTGCGCATGCGGGCCATTGAACGTTCCCTGGACTGCGTTGTTGAAAGCAAACAGATCGCGACTGAGATGTATTGTTGGGCCCAAACGAGCCTGCTGCTGGGCGACGAAGAATCGCTGCGCCTTGCGCTGGGCACGCTGCGCAGCGCCAAGCGGTTGCCGTCGAATAAGGACCTGCCCGCGCTGGTGCGTAGTCCCGAAGTCTGGTACACCACCTACGCGCGCGGCATCCTCGAATTCATCATCACGCCGTATCTGGAGCGTGTCGCGGCAACGCAAAACGCGCCATGACAACATCGTTCAACGGATGGCTTCGGTACCGGTAAAAGCCAGCTCATCGGGGCGGCAGACAAATCGCGGCGGCGGAAATATCACATCGCCCACTGCGATCGAGGCCGAAACCACGAAGTACGGATCGAGCAGCGCGCTCCCCCAGGCTTCGCCCACAAAGCCGAGTATTTCGCCGTGCAGGCGTTCCGCACGCGATGCGTCGTGGTCTGCTTCGATCTGCATCAAGCGCAAGCCGTTGGGTGTGTGTGCGAGATTCATCGTGCCGGTGTACTGCACATCGGCTGCGTCGAGTGGATCGGGGTCGAGGCCGCGCAGCGCCAGAATTTCGCGACCCGCCTCGCACACGGTGCCGTTCGCACCGTCGTAATTGCGCCGCAGCTGCACATCCGCCAGGCGTGCCGGAAAACCAAACGTTGCCTGCAGGCCCGCCACTGCGGCGGCCGTGGAGGCAAAACTTGCCGTCGTGAAACCCCGCGCGCGCACGCCGCTGCGACACGATGCGCGCGCCACGGCCATGGAAAATCTGCCCCACGGACTCTCTCCCACATTCCACAGCTGGATGGATAACGACGCGGGTGAAGTCGGATGCAGGGCCGGCGGCAGTATCGCGGCGCCTGCGCCGCGGCGCATCTCGGCTGTCAGCTGCAGGCACTGCACCGCGCCGAATTCGACGGGTGCCTCGCAGTACGCGGGCACTGTCGCCGCGTGGCGCGCCAGCAGCTCGAGTGAAGCCGTGCCGACTAGCATCGTTGGCCCGGCATCTGCGGCACCGTGGCCGGCGTCCAAACGGGCGCCTTGGCTTCCGCCGCTGTGCGGAATTTCGGCATCACTTCGCGCGCGAACAGAGCGAGGCTGTTCAGCACCTGCTGCTGCGGCACCATCTCCATCGCATTGAGCAGAAAGTTGATGCCCGTAACGCCGATCGACTCCCAGCGCCTGATCGTGGCAACCAGATGCTCCGGATCTCCCACGCCGACACCTTCAGGCAATCCCTTGGCAACGCTGGGATCATCGGCCGGCGCTCGCTTGGCCTTCATGGCGGCGCCTACGTTGCCGAGCGATTGATAGGCGCGCGTGGGATAGGCCTCGCGCGTCCAGTACAGATGCGCGTTGGCCACGTTGAATGCATTGACCATGGGCACCCCGATACGGCGCGCCTCGCGGTAGTCTTCGTGGCAATACAGAAAATTCATCGTATGCACCTGATCGTTGACCAGGCCACCGGCGGGTTCACAGAGTTTGATGCGGCGATGGTATTCCCGCGTGCGCCGCTCCTGTTCTTCGTACCCCGCCGCTGATACGCCCAGACACCCCAGGCCCCGGTCGGCTGCGTCAAGCTCGGTACCCGGTGTAGTCACCGTCACCCACATCGGCGGATGGGGCTGCTGCAGCGGTTTGGGCAACACGTTACGCGACGGCATTGACAGCGATTTACCGCGCCATTCGAAATCGTCCTGCATCCACATCTTCGGCAGCACGCGCACGAATTCATCCCAGGTCTTCTTCGTATCATCCGGATTGACGGCGAAACCGCCGAGTTCAGTCCACGTGGATGACCGCGCGGTGCCGAATTCCAGACGCCCGTTGGAAATGATATCCAGCGCGGCCGCCCGTTCTGCTACGCGGATGGGATGATTCATCTCGG
>JAQBCT010000050.1:0-4881 GCA_032124855.1 Gammaproteobacteria bacterium | reverse complement strand
CCACATCGGCCACGCCCATGGTCATCATGCCGAGTTGCACCGTCACGACGGGAAGCGCGAGGTCGAGCAGGGCACGGAGATCCGCGGCCCCGGACCAACGGGTGCGGCGGTGGTAGCCGGCGTGCTCACGGGACGACTCAGTGAACGCGTGAAAATTTCGCTGCCTGGCGGCAAGGTAAAAATATTCTGGTCAGGACCGGGCCAGTCCCTGTATATGCTGGGACCAGCCTGTCTCGTCTACGAAGGATCCCTTGAGATATGAAAGCTGACGTCGGGAATTACGCCACTCTGACCGACGACGATGTCATCGGCTATCTGCGCGAGCACGGCGATTTCTTCGGTCGCCATCCATTGCTGCTAACCGATCTGAGTCTGCCGCACGATTCCGGGCAAGCCATCTCGCTGGTGGAACGCCAGGTGTCGATCTTGCGCGAACGCAACATCGACATGCGCAAGCGTCTCGCGCATCTGGTGGGTGCCGCCAACACCAACGATTCGCTGTTCGAAAAGACGCGTCAGTTCACGCTGGGCATACTCGATGCCCAGGACCTCGACGCCGTGGATCGGGTCTTCGCCCGGACGCTGCTGGAAGATCTCTCGGCTGACCACGCGCGCTGCTTCGTCACGCACCCCCGCACATTCAGGTCGCGACGCCACCTCATCTACTGTGGTTCGGCGCAGGAATTACCACTGGCGCATCTCACTCAGGCCACAGGTGCATCGTGTGGCATGCTGCGCGACGACGAGTTTCATCTGCTGTTCGGCAATACGTCGAAGGTGGATGGCTCTGCTGCGCTGATTCGCATCCGGCACGCGCAGGTAATCGGAGTTCTGGCAATCGGCAGCCACGACCCGGCGCGCTTCAGCCCGGATATGGGCACCTTGTTCATCCGCTATATCGGCGATGTGCTGTCGCGCGTCCTCGCGCGCCTGCTCGAGCACGATGACGCCGCGTAGCGCGCCCCCCCCGGATCGCGACATCGCAGGATTCATCGAGTTTCTGCGCACCCAGAAGCAATACTCCGTCCACACCCTTGCCGCCTATCGCCGCGATCTCGACGACTTTGCCGCGTCGCTCGCAGCAATTAGGTGGTCGGCCGTACGCAGCGGCGATGTTCGCACCCACATCAGCGCCAAACACGCACGTGGACATGCGCAACGTAGCGTACAGCGCGCGCTTTCATGCATTCGCTCGTTTTTTTCGTATCTCGAGCGCAACGGCGATGTCACCACCAATCCCGCAAGCTCGGTAAGGGCACCGAAATCACGCGCCAAGCTGCCAACGCTGCTCGACACGGATCAAGCCGCACAGCTGCTCAACTTCACGCCGGCCGACGCCGCCGAGCGACGCGATATTGCGATGCTCGAGTTGTTCTACGGCAGCGGTTTGCGCCTGGCCGAACTCGTGGCGCTGGACATTCGCGATCTCGATCTTGCTGATGGCTTCGTGCGGGTCACCGGCAAGGGCCGCAAAGTGCGCGAAGTACCGCTAGGGTCGTTCTGCATCGACGCCTTGCAAACGTATCTTGCCGAGCGTGGTGCGGACTCGCGCGACGCACCCGTATTCACGGCGCGTCGCAACACGCGCATTTCGCATCGCACGGTACAACAACGATTGAAGCGATTGAGCCAACGTCAGCTCGGCAGCAATGCGCTGCATCCGCACATGCTGCGCCACAGCTTCGCGAGCCACTTGCTCGAATCGAGCGGTGATCTGCGCGCCGTGCAGGAGCTACTGGGGCACGCCGACATTTCCACCACTCAGATCTACACGCATCTGGATTTTCAGCACCTCGCCAAGGTTTACGACGCCAGCCACCCCCGCGCGAAGCGCAGCAGCTGATGCCACGCATAGAAGTCGTCACGTTCGACCTGGACAATACGCTGTGGAACGTGGACGAGGTGATCCGCAATGCCGAGCGGGTGACGCGCACCTGGTTCGACGCCAACGTTCCCGAGCTGAACGCAACACTAACCCCCGACGATTTCATCGAGCTGCGCAGGCAGATCGTGGTAGCCCGTCCGGATCTGATACACAATCTCTCACTGCTGCGGCAGGAGCTATTTGCCCGGGCCATCATGGCGGTTGGGCGCAGCGAAGCCGAAGCGCACCGTTTGGCCGGTGAAGCATTTGCTCTATTTCTCGCCGAGCGGCACAAGGTGAGCTACTTCGACGGCGCGCTGGCGGTTCTGGAAACGCTGGCCGGCCGGCACCGTCTTGGCGCCCTGACCAACGGCAATGCCGACGTAACGCGCCTGGGTCTCGACCGCTTCTTCAGCTTCGCATTCTGTGCCGCGGACGTGGGCGCAGCGAAGCCGGCGCCGCAGATCTTTCGCGCCGCGCTGAACCACACCGGCGTTGCGGCCAGCCAGATGATTCATATTGGCGACAATCCAGTGGACGACATTCAGGGTGCCGCCGAACTCGGCATAGCAACCATCTGGGTCAATCTCAACGATGCCGCATATCCGGCGGGTCCTGTCGCGAACAGCGTGGTGCAACAGCTTGCAGCAATCCCGCGCGCAATCCAGACCATCGAAGCCGCTCGCTGAAAGCGCGTCGCTAAATTGCGTGTTTGGCCACGAAGTCTTTGACCGCGGCGACATCCGCGGGCAGCACCGTACGACGGCTCGGCGCACCTTTGAGTGCATCCAGTCTCGGATGGCGCGCCACCGCCTTGCCGATCGCGCGGTCCACCGACTCCGGAAATTTCGCAGGGTGCGCTGTTGCCAGACACACCGTCGGACCATCCAATGCGAGACGGCGCGCGGCCGCGATGCCGACAGCCGTATGCGGGTCGACAATGTAGTTTTCGCGACGGTACACATCGGCGATGGTCTTCAGTGTCTCCTCGGTATTTACCGAAGTCGCAATGATATTGTCGTCTACCGGTCGGCCGTCGTTCAGCGTGGCTTCGCCGCTGGCTGCAAACGATTCCATAAAGGCTCGCAGACGGGAGCTGTCGCGGTCCATGCGCAGATACAGAAAACGTTCGAAATTGCTGGCGACCTGGATATCCATTGAAGGACTGATGGTGTGATGCACGTTGCCACGCTGATACACACCCGAGTTGAAGAACACCGAGAGAATGTCGTTCTCGTTGGTCGCGCAGATGAGTTTGTCAATTGGCAGCCCCATCTGCAGCGCCAGATATCCGGCGAGAATGTCGCCGAAGTTACCCGTCGGCACGCTGAACGACACGCGCCGTCGACCACCGTCGTCCAATTTCAGGGTCGCATATACGTAGTAGACGATCTGTGCCAGCAGACGCGCCCAGTTGACGGAATTCACCGCGCCTAGACGATGTTCTGCCTTGAACGGCAGATCGTTGAAGATCTCCTTCATCAGCGCCTGACAGTCATCGAAACTGCCGCGGATCGCGAGGCTATGTACATTCGGGTCAATCACCGACGTCATCTGCAGTTCCTGCAACGGACTGGTTCGCCCGTCGGGATACATCACAAAAATGCTGATCGCGGGTTTGCCCAGCACGCCTGCGATCGCTGCACTGCCTGTATCGCCGCTGGTGGAACCCAGAATGTTCAGCGCGGTACCGCGACTAGCAAGGATGTGCTCGAATACGTTGCCGAGAAACTGCAGTGCGATGTCTTTGAACGCAAGGGTCGGGCCGTGAAACAGCTCGAACACCGACACATCGTGCAGCGTTCGCAGCGGCACGACCTCAGGGGAATCGAAGTGTGCGTAGCTGCGCCTGAAGAGATCGTCGAGTGATGCTTCGTCGATATCGTCTATGAAGCGGGCAGCCACCCGCTGCGCCAACGCCACGAAGTCCAGTCCGCGCCATGCGGATAGCTCGTCGCGAACATCCGGAATCTGTTCCGGGAGAAACAGTCCGCCGTCGTCGGCAAGGCCGGCCATGACCGCGTCTTTGAAGGCCAGCGGCGCTGCCCGCCCTCGGGTGCTGACATAACGCATTGAGGAAAATCGAGTGACCGAACAAGCCCGCTATTCTAGCCGATTCGCGCGAGCCTACCCTCAGATCGAACCACGGCCGTAGCTGCTGTCCGATTTTTTCGGTGCCTCGGCGCGATCGTCATCTGCAACTTTCTTGATCGATCCGCCGCGAGCGAGAAATGCTTCGACGTCTGCAGCCAACGAATCGCGAACCTTCGCACGCGCCTCTACTGAGTGCGCTTCCGGAACTTCCTCGCGCGCCGCGCGCTTGACGGGCTTGGCCGCAATCGCTTGCTCGTCTTCGTCCTCGTCGTCTACAACCGCCTCATCATCGACATCGATATCGGCAGCGGCATCCGCGTCAGCCTCCAGTTCGTCATCGTCGTCTTGATCGAATGCTTCGTCTTCGTCAGACATCTCCCAGCTCTCCCTGTCGCTTGCCTATCACCCGCCACACCTTTGCGCGGCGTCCGAAAAACGGAACTTGGGTATTTATAGACAAGATTCGCTCGAGCGCAAGAACGAAAAAAGGGCGTCCGAGGACGCCCTTGAGTGATGACGCGATTCTCGCGGGTTCGATTTACACCGCTTCCGGACCCGTCTCACCTGTGCGAATGCGAACCACCTCTTCCAGCGTGGCGACGAAAATCTTTCCGTCGCCGACTTTCCCGGTGTTGGCCGCTTTCGTGATCGCCTCGAGACATTGATCGAGCGCGCTGTCATCGATCGCGACTTCGACCTTCACCTTCGGCAGAAAGTCGACGACATATTCCGCGCCGCGATACAGCTCGGTATGGCCCTTCTGACGCCCAAATCCCTTCACTTCCGTCACTGTCATACCGTGCACGCCGATATCTGAGAGCGCCTCGCGCACATCGTCGAGCTTGAAGGGCTTGATGATTGCAGTAACCAGTTTCATTGCTTAAGTCTCCTTATTTGTCGCAAGGTGCACGGGACTCGACGAT
>JAQBCT010000049.1:0-8331 GCA_032124855.1 Gammaproteobacteria bacterium | reverse complement strand
GTGTCTGCACAGTTACGCTGCGGACCGAAATGTGACGCGCTGTGGGCCCCGCGGTCTGCTCGCAGGTGATCTGCTGGAAGAACTGGTCCCAGTGCTGAACCGCGATGACGCCTGAATACATCGCGGACGAAGTCGCCATGCTGGCGTATGGCGCGGCGCTTGCGACGCAGTTGAACGGCAATGAAATGATCTGGCTGTCGGGCGAGCTGGGCGTGGGCAAGACGACGCTGGCGCGGGGCGTGTTGCGGGGCCTGGGATTCAACGGCTCCGTGAAGAGCCCCACCTACACCTTGATCGAACCTTATGAATTCAGCGGAATATTCGTCTATCACCTTGATTTTTATAGAATCGAGTCACCTGAAGAGCTAGAGTATCTCGGGCTGGACGATCTGCTGGCCGACCGCGCGATCAAACTGGTCGAATGGCCGGAGCGCGCTGGGTCGCGGTTGCCGGCCCCGGATCGTCACCTGGTGATACGCCCACAACGCGACGGTAGAACGATCGAGCATGTGCAGAACACTTCTGCGACTCCTGTTTAGCACGGCCGCCCTGCTGGTGGCCCATGCGGCCGTTGCAGCTACTATCGATGATGTGCGCATCAACCAGACGCCCAACTACACCCGGCTGGTTCTCGATGTATCCGGACCTGTCGGCTACAAGCTGTTCACCCTGGAAAATCCGCATCGGGTGGTGATCGATGTCGCGGCGGCCCGCCCGCGCGCTGGCTTCAAGGTGGCCAAAGTCGCGCTCAGCGATACACCAATCTCAGCGATCCGCGGCGCGCTGCGCGGCAGCGGCTACCGGATCGTGCTCGATCTCAGCCGCCGCTACGAACCGCGCGGCCAGGTGCTTGGCCCCGCCGCGTCCGCCGGCGATCGTGTGGTGGTGGATCTGTTCGACACGGCGCCATCTACCGCCAGCGTCGCTTCGCCGACACTCGCGGCACCGGATCCGGTGCCCAGTGCGCCGCGCAGCGCCGCAACCGTGACGGGTGGTGAATACCGCAACTTCGTGGTGGCCATCGATGCAGGTCATGGCGGCGGTGATCCCGGCGCCATCGGCGTTGGCAAGGTGCAGGAAAAACGTGTCGTGCTGGCGATCGCCGAAGAACTGAATCGCCTGTTCGACAGTGCCAGCGGCTACCGCGGAGTGCTGGTGCGTCGCGGCGACTACTATCTGACTTTGCGCCAGCGCACCGAATTCGCGCGCCGGCAGCGCGCAGATCTGTTCATCTCCATCCATGCCGATGCCTTCTCGCACGGAGGCGCGCGCGGTGCCTCCGTGTACACGCTCTCGGCGAAGGGTGCGACCAGTGAAACCGCACGCTGGCTGGCCGAGAAGGAAAACGAATCGGACCTCATCGGAGGCGTGGGGGACGTCAGCCTCGATGACAAAGATGCAGTGCTTGCGCATGTGCTGCTCGATCTGTCGATGGACGCGAATCGCTCCACCAGCATCGAAACCGGTGTCGCAGTGCTGCAGGCGCTGGGCGGAGTCACGCGGCTGCACAGCAAGCGGGTGGAACAGGCGGGATTTGTCGTTCTGAAGTCACCCGATGTGCCATCGCTGCTGGTGGAGACAGGTTACCTGTCGAATTCGGAGGAGGCGCGTGCGCTGGCCCAGAAGTGGTATCAGCGAAAAATTGCCAAGGCGATATTCGACGGTGTTACGACCCAGGTGGGACGTAATCCGCCGCCGGATACGATTGTGGCGTGGCGCAAGACGAATCACGCGGGAACCAAACACGTGATCAAGCGAGGCGATACGCTGTCGGATATCGCCGCGCAGTATCGGGTGAGCAGTTCGCGACTGCGTCAGGTGAATGGATTGGCCGGTGATATGATCCGCGTTGGACAGGTGCTGATCATCCCCGCAAGTTAATGCAAGCGCGTATCAAGAGGCTCTCCACCTTCGTTGCCAATCAGATTGCCGCGGGTGAGGTGGTGGAACGGCCTGCGTCCATCGTAAAAGAGTTGATCGAGAACAGCCTCGATGCGGGCGCGCACCGCATCAGCATCGCCACTGAACATGCGGGCGTTAAACGGATTGTGGTGATGGATGACGGATGCGGCATCCACGGCGAGGATCTGGCGCTTGCGTTGTCACCGCATGCCACCAGCAAGATCGATGACGCGCAGGATCTGGTGGGCGTCGCCACGCTTGGCTTTCGCGGCGAGGCGTTGGCCAGCATCGCATCCGTTGCCAGGCTTACTATCAGTACACGCACGGACGATGCGCAATCCGGTTGGTGCATCGATGCCGGCACGGATGTCGAGCCCGACGTGCGGATGGTTGGGCATCCACGCGGCACCACGGTGGAAGTGCGCGACCTGTTCTACAACACGCCTGCGCGCCGAAAGTTCCTGAAGACCGAGCGCACTGAGCTTGCGCACCTCAACGACGTCGTTACCAGGCTGGCGCTCGGGCGCTACGACGTGGAATTCGAGGTCCGAACGGGCGCGGTTGCGACGTTGCATCTGCCGGCCTGCGCTGAGGATCGATTGCGCCGCGCTGCTCAGCTATTGGGCGAAGGCTTCTCCCGGGCGGCCATCGAAATTGATGAACAGCGCGCAGGATTGCATCTGTACGGCTGGGTGGGCATGCCCACCCACTCGCGTAGCCAGGCCGATCAGCAGTTTTTCTACGTCAATGGCCGTTCGGTCAAGGACCGGGTCGTCGGATACGCCGTGCGCCAGGCGTACCGTGACGTGCTGTTCAATGCGCGACATCCCGTATTCGTGCTGTATCTGGATCTCGATCCGACGCAGGTTGACGTGAACGTACATCCCACGAAGCACGAGGTGCGATTCCGCGATGCGCGCGGCGTGCGCGATTTCATGTTCGGCACGCTCAATCGTGTGTTGCGGGAGATGCGCCCGGGCACCGTTGCGGGTTCGGCACCGCAGCCGATTGCGCCGATGGATATGGGCATGCCGATTTCGGTGCAACAGGCGATGTCGCTTCCACACACCGCCGCATCGCCGTACACCCTGCCGCACACTGCCCTGAGCCTGCACGAGACCCCGCGCCCGAGGTACGCGGCGTCTGCCGATGTTCCGCCCCTTGGCTTCGCTGTTGGGCAGTTGCACGGCGTGTACATTCTTGCGCAGAACTCCGAGGGCCTGGTGGTGGTGGATATGCATGCCGCACATGAACGGATTACTTACGAACGCATGAAGAGTGCCCGCGCGAATCGGCAGAGCGTCCAACGACAACGGTTGCTGGTGCCCATCAACGTCGATGTGAGTCCGGCCGAGGCGAATCTGGCCATGGAGCATGCCGATGCGCTGCTGGCGCTTGGTCTCGAACTCGATCGCAGTGGCGAGTCGAGTCTCACGGTGCGGGGTGTTCCCGCGTTGTTGTCCGACGCTGATGCCGCCGCCCTGGTGGCGGATGTATTGGCTGATCTGCACGTCGACGGGGCGTCACGGCGCATCATTGACGAGGAGGATGACTTGCTCGCGACGATGGCCTGTCATGCGTCGGTGCGTGCGCATCGTGAATTGAGCATCCCGGAGATGAACGCGTTGTTGCGGGAAATGGAAACCACCGACAATGCGGGGCAGTGCAACCACGGTCGTCCGACCTTCCTGGTGCAGTCGCTAGGCGAACTGGATCAGCTGTTCCTGCGCGGCAGGTAACGCAGCCCTTCGTGCCCACCGCAGCCGGCAACACCATCGCCACGTTGATGGGTCCCACAGGGTCGGGAAAGACTGAACTCGCGATGCGCATCGCCGACGCGATGGCAGTCGACCTGATCAGCGTCGACTCGGCCATGATCTACCGCGGTATGGATATCGGCACGGCGAAGCCATCGGCGGATCTCCTGCAGCAGTATCCTCACGCGCTGACGAACATTCTTGACCCCGCCGAAACATACTCTGTGGCGCAGTTCCTGGGCGACGCGCGACGCGTGATCGAAGGCGCGTTTGAACGGGGTCGATTGCCGCTGCTGGTGGGCGGCACGATGCTCTATTTCAACGCGCTCAAGTACGGCCTGGCCGATATGCCGGCCGTGCCGGAGGCGGTGCGTCTGGATCTGGCGGCGCGAGCGCAGCGTGACGGTCTGGCCGCGTTGCACGAGGAGCTCCTTCGGGTCGACCCGATTGCCGCGGCGGGCATTCACCCCAACAATCCGCAGCGCCTGTTGCGTGCTTTGGAAATCTTCGTCGCTACCGGTGAACCCATTTCTGCGCACTGGGCGCGCCAGGCACGCGGCGGTGTCGCCGATGCGCTCAACTGTCGATTGGTGGAGCTGACGATTGAACCGCCGCGCCCGGTGATACACGCGCGCATCGCAAGTCGATTCGCGGCCATGTTGGATGCAGGATTGCTGGACGAGGTGCGCGAACTGCGCCACCGCGGCGATCTGTCGATCGGTCTGCCGTCGATGCGTTGCGTGGGATATCGACAGGTCTGGCAGCATCTCGATGGTGCCATCGACTACGACGCGATGGTTGCACGTGCGATCGCCGCGACGCGCCAACTGGCCAAGCGGCAATACACCTGGTTGCGTCGTTGGACCGGAAAATTGCAGGTGTTGGCTGATGAACAGTTGAACTTGGGGGCAATCTTGCAATCTATTCAGGGTGCATCCATAGTACCGCGGACCTCATAAGTAGACGGCCGCGAGGGCGTCACCGTCACATTCAGGGCGCAGGAGGCGGCAATGGCGAAAGGGCACTCACTACAAGACCCTTATTTGAATACGCTCCGAAAAGAACGTGTCCCCGTTTCCATCTACCTCGTCAATGGCATCAAGCTGCAGGGCCAGATTGAGTCGTTCGATCAGTTCGTAATTCTGCTGCGTAATTCCGTGAGCCAGATGGTCTACAAACACGCGGTATCCACTGTTGTGCCGGCGCGCAATATCCGCCTACCCAGCACTTCCCCTGCCGAAGAGGAAGAAGCTGCTGAGACCTGATTGAAGCCATTGGTTGTTGATTTCAGTGCGCTCCAATCGAATGACACTCGGGGCATAGCCTCTCCTCAAAATGCGCGAAGCGCTTTGCTTGCGCGACGCCAGTAACGGTGCAGCATTTGTTTTTCGACCGACCAGAATCCGGCCACCGCGCGATTCTCGTGCACGTGCGCTTCTCAACAGGCGACGAAGCACTCGAAATCCAGGAGTTCGAGGAACTCGTGGCCGGCGCGGATATCACGTCTTTGGCGCTCCTCACCGGCCGGCGCCAGCGCCCCGATGCGCGCTGGTTCATCGGCACGGGCAAGCTGGATGAGTTACGCGGCGCATTGGCGCAACACAGCGCCGACCTGGTGGTCTTCGACCATGAGCTGTCGCCGGCGCAGCAACGCAACATCGAAAAGGAACTGAAGTGTCGCGTGGTGACGCGCACGGAATTGATCCTGTTGATATTCGCCGCCCGTGCCCGCACCCATGAGGGCCAGTTACAGGTCGAGCTGGCGCAATTGCGCCATGCGCAGACGCGTCTGGTGCGGGGCTGGACGCACCTCGATCGTCAGAAGGGCGGCATCGGTCTGCGCGGTGCCGGCGAAACGCAAATTGAAATGGATGCACGGATTCTCACCGACCGAGTACGCGCCATAGAGAAACGGTTAGAGAAGGTGCGCAAGCAACGCCAGCAGGGCCGCCGCGCGCGCCAGCGTGCGGAGGTGAACACCGTTGCCCTGGTCGGTTACACGAATGCAGGTAAGTCGACGTTGTTCAATCGGCTCACCGCAGCGCATGTGCTGGCTGCCGATCGATTGTTCGCAACGTTGGATCCCACGCTGCGCAAGCTCCCGGTCGAGGGTCTGGGTGAAATGGTCCTCGCCGATACCGTGGGATTCATCCGGCAGCTGCCACATAGCCTGATTGAAGCATTCAAGGCCACGTTGGAAGAAGTCGTGCAGGCCGATCTGCTGCTGCATGTCATCGATGCCAATGCGCCTGACTGCGATGAGCGCAGCGCGCAAGTGCGTGAAGTGCTGAAGGAAATCGGCGCTGCCGAGCAGCCGGTGCTCGAGGTGTACAACAAGATCGATCGCGGCAGCGAACCGCCGCGTGTCGAATGTGACGAGACCGGTCAGCCCGCACGAGTGTGGGTGAGTGCGCAGCGCGGCGATGGTATCGCGCTGCTGCAGGAGGCCATCACGCGGCGTCTGGGCGTGGCCGAGGCACCTACGCCGGTGTGGTTGTCGCCCGGGGCAGGCAAAACCCGTTCGTGGCTGTACCGCATGGGCGCAGTCGTCGATGAACAAGTGACCGATGAAGGACAACTGCGATTGATGGTTCGCCTGAATCCACAATCGCTCGCACAACTCGCGTGTGAACCCGGTGTTTTGTTGCCAGGGTCGCACGCGGTACATAGAATCTCGCCCTCGCGGCGATTCCACTGAGGCTAATTCATGGCATGGAACGAACCTGGGGGCGGCAAGGATAAGGATCCCTGGGGCCAGCGTGGTGGCGATCAGGGGCCGCCGGATCTCGATGAAGCGTTTCGCAAGCTACAGACGCAGCTGGCCGGGATATTCGGTGGCCGCGGTGGTTCCGGCGGCGGATCCGGCGGTACGTCGCTGAATCCGCGCACTTTCGGCCTGACGGTTGTCGCCTTGGCCGTCGCCTGGTTTATCTCGGGCATTTTTCAGGTGGATCAGCAGGAACGCGGGGTCGTATTTCGCTTCGGCGCAGTGCAGAGCGACGTGATTCTGCCGGGATTGCACTGGTATCCACGATTCGTCGATTCGGTGACCACGGTCAACGTCACCCAGGTGAACTCCATCCGCCACCAGGCGCTGATGCTCACGCAGGACGAAAACATCGTCGACGTCACGCTGACCGTGCAGTACGTGATCGACAACCCCATCGACTTCGTCACCAAAGTGCGCGACCCGGAGAGCAGTCTGGAGAACGCAGCAGAAAGCGCTTTGCGGCATGTGGTGGGCGGTACGCAGATGGACAACGTGATCACTGAAGGCCGTGCCGCGATTGCCGTCGAAGTGGCCGAGCGTCTGCAGACCTATCTCAATCGTTACGGCACCGGCATTCTCGTGAGCAAGGCCAACATCGACCAGAGTGTGCCGCCCAAGCAGGTGCAGGATGCATTCGACGATGTGCAGCGTGCGAAGGAGGACGAGGCGCGGTTCGTGAACGAGGCAACGGCGTATCGCGAGAGCGTGGTGCCGGAGGCACGCGGGGGTGCGCAGAAGGAAATATTGCAGGCCGAAGCGTATCGCGATCAGGTGATTGCGCGCGCCGAGGGTGAAACAAAACGCTTCAATCAGATGTTGGCGGAGTATCGACAGGGCAAGCAGGTCATGCGCGACCGCCTCTATATAGACGCGATGGAGTCGGTCCTGTCGAAATCCACAAAGATCCTGGTGGATGTGAAGGGTGGCAACAACCTCCTGTATCTGCCGCTGGACAAATTGATGCAGCCCGGCGGGACCAGTTCTGCTGTCACGGACGATGTCGTGCGTGGGGGAAGCACGCTGCCGCTGGACAACGAACGTGCGGCCACTCGCCGTACCAGCCGGTAACGGAGGCGCGATCATGAGAAATTTCGTTTTGATCGTGGTGGCAGCACTCGTGCTCCTCCTGGCGCTGGATGGTGTCTACATCGTCAAACAGACGGAGCGCGCGGTGCTGTTGCGCTTCGGTGCGGTTCAGCGCGCCGACGTGCCGCCCGGTTTGCACTTCAAATGGCCCATCGCCGACAGCATCAAAATCACCGACGCCCGGGTCTTGACGCTCGATTCACAGGCGGAGCGATTCTTCACTGTCGAGAAGAAACCGCTGATCGTCGACTCGTTCGTCAAATGGCGCGTAGCTGACGTCTCGACGTACTACCAATCGACCTCGTTTGACGAGCGGCGCGCTGAGCGGCTGCTGTCGGAGCGCGTCAATGAAGGTCTGCGTAACCAGATCAGTCGTCGCTCGATGCACGAAGTCATTTCGGGTGCACGCGACGAATTGATGGTGGAGTTGACGGAATCCCTGGATAACTACATGCGTCGCGACGTAGGCGTTGAAGTGGTGGACGTGCGCGTCAAGCGCATCGATCTGCCGCCGGAAGTGAGCAATGCGGTGTACGACCGGATGAATTCGGAGCGCCAGATTCTGGGCCGCCAGTTCCGTGCGACGGGCCGGGAACGCTCACTGGAGATTCGCGCCGACGCCGACCGGCAGGTGGTCGTCATTGCCGCGGACGCCTACAGTCGCGCCGAAGAATTGCGAGGTGAAGGTGACGGCAAGTCATCTGCGACTTATGCCGCTGCGTTTGGGGCGGATCCGGAGTTCTACCGTTTCTATCGAAGCGTCAATGCGTATGTAAACGTCTTCGAAAGCAAGAACGACCTGCTGGTGCTCGACCC
>JAQBCT010000048.1:0-13326 GCA_032124855.1 Gammaproteobacteria bacterium | reverse complement strand
GCCAACGCCAACGCCAGCACGACCAAACCGATCTCGGGCCAATGGCATTTGCGGAATGTCGATTGCATGGCGATGTTCTCCTGGCACGTCTGTGTACTGCGGCGCATATCTTACGCGATGCCACCGCCCGGGGTCACGTCGACCCCGTGTTGCGTGTTGCTAACGAGCAGATTCAGTGGCGCGGTCGCGCCGGGTCGTGCGTGGTTCTGCGGCGGGGCTACGCTCTCGAGATCGATTACGTCGGGCCAGCCGGCGTCGGCTCAGCCTCATTCACCTCCACACCGAACACCAGCGGCACCGCGTCGCCGTCGGTCTTCACCTCCACCGGATCGGTGGCGCGCACGCGATCCGCGGCGATGTCGGTCTGTGCGAGCAGTGCAGCCACCACCGCGTCGCGCCGCGCAATCGCGAGCGCGGTGAGTTCGGCAGGCGAAATGGGCTCGAGCTCGATGAGGCGATCGGTCAGCTCACCGACGTAGGCGGCCTCGTCGAACGCAGCGGGGGTGGTGTCGGTCTTGGCGGTCGTGTGATGAGCCTCCATCGCTGCGCGCGCTTCGGCAGCCACCGCGGGCGCCGCGAGCGTCTCGATGGCTTGCCGAACCGCAGCGGGATCGAGGCCCGCGGTCACCGCGTCGATGCGCGCGGTGACGCGCGCGCGCTTGAGGGCACCGGTGTCGACATCGCTCGAGGAGACCGCCGGCACGTCGAGGCGCAGGCCATTTCGCAAGCGCAGCGCCTCGGCGAGCTTCGTGATCTTCTCCTGCTCGGGCGGCGCGAGGTCGGCGCGTCCCGCGGCGAACTCCACGCGTTCGAGGTCGACGTCGTCACCCATGCCGACGAGCTTGCCGAGGAGACGAAACGGCGACGTGACGATCTTCGTCAGCACACTGCCGAGCGCCTTGAAGATGATGCCGCCGATGCGGAACTGCGGGTCGTCGACGCGCCCCTCGATCGGCAACTCGACTTCGATGTTGCCGTCGGGACCCTTGAGCAGCGAGATCGCAAGCTTGAACGGCAGGTTCATCGCGTCGGGGCTCTCGACTTCGTCACCCAGCGCGAAGTCGCGCAGCACGATGTCGTGGGTCGCTCGCAGCGCTTGTGCCTTTACCTCGTAGCGGGTTTCGAGATCGAGCTTGCCGCTGGCGATCTTGTACCCTGCGAATTGAATCGAATACGGCGTTGCATCGCGTAACTCGATGTTCTGGAACGTCGCTTCGAACTGCGTGTTCTCGTCGAATGCGAGTGGCTGCAGCGCGCCCGCGACGCGCACAAGCCCGTGGTCGCCGACCTTGCCTTCGAAGGCGATTTCAGCGGGGCGCTTGCTCGACGTGTCGAGCGACGTCATGCGACCGCTGAAGTCAGCGATCTTCGCCACGAAGGGAATGGGCAGGCTCTCGTCGCGAAAGTCGCTGCTGGCCTTGGCGAGGTCGAAGCGGTTGAGACGCACGGTCCAGAAATCGGCGGGCGTCGCGTTCGTTGCCGGCTCCGGCGGCGTCGACGATTCGGCAGGCTCGGTTGCAGGAGGCGACTTCAGCAGGCGGTTCATGTTGATCTTGCCGGACTTGTCGATTCGCACGCGCGCATAGAGTTCGTCCAGCGCCACATGGGCGAGGTCGACGCGGCGCGCGCCGGTGTCGGCGTTGACGCCTTCGAACGCGAGCCGCTTCCACCCGGTGATTCGATTGCCCGTGTCGGCGCGCGTAAGCGAGAAGTCTGCGATGGTGGCCTGCCCGTCGAAGGTCACCGAGCCACTCGGTGCCAGCGCCACGTCGCCCGTCAGGTCGGCGACGCCCGAGTCGAGCGACAGCACGGTCGCGACCGCGACATACGGCTGCGCGCCCGCGAGTGAGAGTGCCGTCAGTTCGACGTTCGCGTCGACAGCCAGCTCGGGCAGCACCTGCGCCTCTCCCTTCACCCGCGCAGTTCCGCCGCTGGTCAGGGACGCCTTCACCGTGAAGGGCATGCGTGCGCCTTCGGCGAGCGAGATCTGATCGACACCGACATCGATCTGTTCGACGCTGAACGCGGCGACGGGCTCGAGCATCGCGTCGGTAAAGTGCACGCTGCCACCCGCGAGTTCGAAGCGGCCGAGGGCGGCCGACAACGGCGCTGTGCCCGATGCCCCGTTCGGTTGCATGTCTGGCGTCGCGGCGGCCCCGACGGCGTGCGATTGCAGAAGCGTTTGCCACGTAAAGCGCCCGTTGCCGTCACGTGCGAGCGTCACCGCGGGCTGCTCGATTGCGATCCGATCGATGGCGAGCGTGCGCGTGGGCCACTCGAAGCGGCCGCCGGTCACGGCGAGCGAGGGCAAATCCAGCACCGTGGTTGTGCCACCGTCGGCCAGCGCGTCGATGCGCAGTTCGCGTAGGGTGAGTGCTGCATCGCGCACCTTCGCCAAGAGCGTCGAGCGCGTGTCGATCTCGTAGGCGAGCGTGGCGTCGGCGAACCCCGACGCAATGCCAAGTCGCACATGCGCCGGCAGATAGGCCGAGAACCGTTCGAGTGGCAGCCCGGTCAGCGTCGCATGTCCGCTTGAGGCGAAGGGGTTGAGTCCGAGCGTGCCGCTCCACGCGAGTGTGGCGCCGCGTTCGCCAACGATCGTGATCTGCTGCTCGCCGTGCCCGTCGGGCAGTGTGTTGAGGCCGTCGAGGACGAGGTCGATCGGGCCAAGCGACGTCGCGAATCGCTCGCGCCCGGAGAGATCCACGAGGTCCGCGCGCCCCTGCAGCAGCGCAACGCGATGGATGATGAGGCGCACCGGCTCCGAAGCGGCGTCCTCGCTCGGCGTCGACGCCGCGTCGCGCGTTGGCGGGACGAGGTCCTGGAGGTTGATCCGGCCATCCGCGCCGCGCTCGACGTCCACGTACGGATCGACGATGCGCAGTTCAGCGAAGGTGAATGCCTGATGGAAGAGGCTCGAGAGCTCGAAATTCACGTACAGCTCTTTGAGCCGAACCATGTCCCGGCCATCGCGTCCCGTGATGGCGAAGTCTGTGAGCTTCGCACTGAGCGCAAACGGGTTGGCGTCTACGTCGGCGAGGCGCGCCTCGAGCCCGAGTGTGCTGCGTACCACCTCGACGATGGCTCCGCGCGCGTACCACGGCGCGATCACGAACCCGGCAAGGGCGTACAGGGCGACTGCGACGAGGACCCAGAAGCGTGCTGAGCGCCAGTCGAGCCAGCCGCGTCGCCAGCCCTGTGGAATCATGACCTTCACGGCACCCCCGGTTAATACTGCGGCGCGTATCTTACGCGACGTCGCCGCTCGGGGTCACTTTGGCCTGGCGCCGAGCGTTGCTAACGAGAAGATGTAGTGGCGGGGCAGCGCTGCGTGGGCGTGCTTCTTCGAGTCCATTGCTGTTCTTCGACTGCTACGATCATATCCATGAAGGCACGCTCCGCCGGCGACGGTGTGCGATGGCGCCGATAGATCAGGCAGAACTGCAGCAGTTCGGGCAATGGGCTGATGCTCAGCGGCGCAAGGGACGCTGAGATAGGGTGTCGAAGAAGGACGAGAAATACGCCTGCGTCGTGGAGATTCCGACACCGCGCTGGACCGCCTATGATGTCGCCCGGCTGATCGCCGCCACACCCATAAATCGCCAAATCGAGGTTATGACTAATGCGGAGCCTGCTGCGCGAGCCACTGCTGCACTTTTTTGTGCTCGGTGCGCTGTTGTTCGTTCTCTACGGGTGGCTCAATCAGGGGCCGTCGCGAGCCACCAACGAGATCGTTGTGTCGCAGGCGCAGTTGAGCTCTCTGAGCGATCAGTTTGCCCGGCTGTGGCAGCGTCCACCGACACAGGCGGAACTCGAAGGGCTGGTCGAGGGCTGGGTGAAAGAAGAAGTGCTATACCGCGAAGGCGTGGCGATGCGCCTCGACCGCGACGATCCCATCGTGCGCCGCCGCGTGGCGCAGAAGGTGGAATTTCTGGGTGATATCGCCGCGTCGGCGCCGCCCACGGATGCGCAGCTGCAAGTGTGGCTGGATGCGCACGCGGCTGACTACCGCATCGAGCCGCGCTACACGCTGCGGCAGGTCTATTTCGATCCCATACGACGTGGCGTGTCGATTGATGCGCAACTCGCCACCGCATTGGAATCGCTGCAAAACGGTGCGGCCGTGGAGGGCGATGCGACGCTGCTGCCGGCGCAGCTCGACGACGCACCGGCCTTCGAAGTGGCGCGCGTATTCGGCAACGAATTTGCAGGCGCCTTGAATGATGTGGCGCTGGGCAGCTGGCAAGGTCCGTTGCCGTCCGGCTTTGGCGCACATCTGGTACTGGTCAGCGCGCGCGCCGATGGCCGGCCCGCGACGTTGGATGAAGCACGCGCTGCGGTGGAACGCGATTTTCTCCACGATCGCAACACTGCGACCAACGCCGCGTTCTATGAACAAATGCGTGCCAACTACCGCCTGCGCATCGAAACCGCAGCCATCACCGCCACCGACGCCCGATGAGTAGCCGGTCGTGGGCGGGCTGTTGGCTGCTGGTCGTGCTCACGCTCGGTGGTGCCGTGGCCGTACACGCCGATGTATTTCGCCCCGCCTATCTGGAGTTGCGTGAGGCCGGCACTGATGTCTACGACGTGCTGCTGAAGCTGCCCGCGCAGGGTGAGCGGGTGCCGCCGATCGAAGTGCGGTTTCCGGATGAAACACTTGCCTTGGCGGAGCCCGTGGCGCGCTATCAGAGCGACGCCTACATGATGCGCTGGCAGGTCCGTCGCGACGGCGGCTTCGTTGGCCAGACGGTCGCGGTGGACGGCATCGCCACCGGCGCATCCGATGTCATCGTGCGCATTGAACGCGCCGACGGCACCAGCCAGGTAGAACATCTGCTGCCGGAGCGGCCGGCGTTCGTGGTGGTCGGGCCTTCCGGTGCGGGCGAGGTGGCCTGGACGTACCTGGTGCTTGGCATCGAACACATTCTCGGCGGTGTCGATCACCTGCTGTTCGTGCTGTCGCTGCTGCTGATCGTGCGCGGCGGCAAACCAATCTTTCTCACCATCACCGCATTCACGGTGGCGCACAGCATCACGCTGGTGGCCGCAACGCTGGGTTGGGTACACATTCCGGGACCGCCGGTGGAAGCGATGATTGCACTCAGCATCGTTTTCGTTGCGGCGCAGGCCGTGCAAGGACTGCGCGGTCATCCGGGACTGACGGCGCGTGCGCCCTGGGTGGTGGCGTTCAGCTTCGGGCTGCTGCACGGTTTCGGTTTCGCGGGCGCGCTGGCGGAGGTGGGCTTGCCGCAATCGGCCATTCCCATCGCGTTGCTGATGTTCAACGTAGGCGTGGAACTGGGGCAGCTGATGTTCGTCGTCGCGACGCTGGGCGTGCTGGCTCTGTTCGTGCGCGCCGCGGCGCGCCTGCCCCAGTGGCTTGCGTATCTGCCGCCCTATGCCATTGGTACCGTGGCGATGTTCTGGGTGTTCGAGCGCGCCGCCGCCTTCTAGGTGAGGCGGGGGTCGGAGTAAATGCTCCGACCCTTTACTCCGGTCCCTTACTCCGACCCCCGCCTCGGTTGGTTGCGGTTAGAATCCTTACCACACCGGCCGCGCCCACCTGAGGAGTCTTCATGCCCCGCCTGTCCAAACTCAGCCGCTCCATTGCTGGCCACGTAGCCATTGTCACGGGTGCCGCCAGCGGCATGGGGCGCGCCACCGCGCAGTTGTTCGCCGACGAGGGTGCGAAAGTGGCTGCCATCGATCTTAACGAGGGCGACCTGAATGCCGTGGTTGCGGAAATTGCCGCTGCGGGCGGTACAGCACGAGCCTGGTGCCTCGATCTGGCCAATCGCGCCGAAATTGATCGGGTGATTGGTGAAATCGCCGCGCACTTCGGCGGCATCGACATTCTGGTGAACAACGCCGGCATCTCCATTCCCGTGGCCATCGACAGCGAGCGCTATGAAGAGGCGTGGCAGAAGTCGCTGGACGTGTTGATCACGGCGCACACGCGAACCATCCGCGCCGCGCTGCCGCATCTGCGCAAGTCGAAGGCTGCGCGCATCGTCAACATCGCGTCCACCGAAGGGCTGGGGGCCACCCGTTTCGGTAGCCCCTATACAGCCGCCAAGCATGCGGTGATCGGCTTAACGCGCTCGTTGGCGGTGGAACTGGGTGGTGAAGGCATCACTGTGAATTGCATCTGCCCCGGGCCCATCCGCACCGGCATGACGAAAGGCATTCCCGAGGATCAGAAGAAGGAGTTCGCGCGCCGCCGGGTGGCGCTGCGTCGTTATGCTGAACCCGAGGAAGTGGCGCACGGTACGTTGAGCCTGGTGCTGCCAGCCGCCAGCTTCATCACCGGCGTGGCCTTGCCTGTTGATGGTGGCATGACGATTCGCAACGCCTGATGGCGGCCCAACCGAAAGCGGCAGCTCCGCGACAGGAGACGAACGACCGCATTCCTTGGAGCACGGTATTCGCCTACGGTGCGCCTGGCGTAGGCGCCGGCTATATGTTCCTGCTGCTGTCGTTGTACGTCATGAAATTCTCCACCGACGTACTGTTGATCGCCCCGGCGGTGATGGGCGTGATCTTCAGCATCTCGCGCGTATGGGATGCGATCTCCGATCCGCTGGTGGGTTATCTCAGCGACCGCACGCGCAGCGCGCTGGGACGCCGGCGCATCTGGATGGCGGCCAGCGTGCTGCCCATCTGCGCCGCATTCATTGCCCTGTTTTCACCACCTGCCGAGCTTGGCTCTGCCGCGCTTGCGGTTTGGATGGGCGTGGGTGTGATCGGCTTCTACTCGGCGATGACGCTGTTCAATGTGCCGCATCTGTCGCTGGGCGCGGAACTCACCACCAACTACCACGAACGCAGCCGTTTGTTCGGCTTGCGGCATGCGGCGTTTACCGCGGGTTCCATCCTCGCACTTGCCAGCATGCAGATATTCATCAACGCCGAAGCGGAAGGCCCTGCGGCTACCCGCAGCGCGGCGGCCGGCATTGCGTGGCTTGCCTCCGGACTGATGCTGGTGCTCATCGTCTTCGCCGTGTGGAAATTGCGGGAACGCACGGAGTTTCAGGGCCGCATGAACAGTGCGCCGTATAAGGCCTTCGGCGATATCTGGCGCAATCCCCACGCGCGGCTGCTGATTGTGGTGACGTTCATCGAAAACGTCGGCTCGGCCGCCATCGGCGCGTTGACGTTGTACGTGGCGCAATACGTGGTTGGCCGTCTGGATCTTGCGCCGCTGTTCATCCTCGCCTACATGGTGCCGTCGTCGATCTCCGTGCCGATGTGGATACCGCTGGCGCGCCGCTTCGGCAAGATTCGCCTGTGGATCTTCTCGATGCTGCTCACCGGTGTGTCGTTCGGCGCGATGTTCACGCTGCCGTTCTTCGCCGAGGAGATCACTCGCATCTGGGTGATCGTGGTGGCGGCCATGGGTGCGGGGGTTGCCGCCGGCTGCGGCGGCACGGTGGGTCCATCCATTCAGGGCGATGTGATCGACTACGACGAATTTCTCACTGGCGAGCGCAAAGAAGGCTCCTATTTCTCGGCCTGGAATTTCGTATTCAAGAGCGCCTCAGGCGTGATGCTGCTGCTCACTGGCTTCGTCCTGCAGCTATCCGGGTTCGTGCCGAATCAGCCGCAGACGATGGAGACACAGGTGGCCATGGTGTCGCTGTACGGCGCTTTTCCGCTGGTGTGCTACGCGATCGGTGCGACCCTGATGCTGCGCTTCAAACTGGATGAGACGGAGCACATGCGCATCCGCCACGAACTCGACGCGCGGCGCTTCGGCAGACTCACCGGTTCTTGAAATTCCCGGGCCGCCGTTCGGCCACTGCGCGCACGCCTTCTTTGTGATCCTCCGTCTGCTGCAGACGGTGCTGCTCGACGAATTCGTGATCTGTCTGTGTCTTCACCGCGGCAGCCAGCCCCGCGCGCATGGTGGCGCGCACGGATTGCACGGCCAGCGGCGCATTCTCCGCAATCTCGGTGGCGAGTTTCACCGCCGCCGCGCGGATTGAATCGTCGTCTGTGAATACATCCGCCAGGCCCCAGGCGTGCGCCGTTTCGCCGTCGATGCGCCGGCCGGTGTAGAACATCAGATTCGCCTTCTGCTGGCCGATCAGCAGCGGCAGCGTGTGCGTGAGCGCAAACCCGGGATGAAAGCCCAGCTTGACGAAATTCGCGGTGAACCGGGTCGACGGTCCTGCCACGCGAAAATCCGGTAGCACCGCCAGGCCGAAGCCGCCACCGACCGCGGCCCCTTGAATGGCGCCAACGACAGGTTTGCGATTGCTGAACAGCCGCACGGCGGCGGTGTAGAGCGGATTGCCCGTGCTGGCCGTGCGAGTGGCCCGTTCGGTTTGCGCCCCGCGATCCGAGAAATTCGCGCCGGCGCAGAAGTGTTTGCCTTGCGCGCACAGCACCAGGCAGCGGCAGGTGTCGTCGGCGTCGAGCGCGTCGAATGCATCCGCAAGGCTATTGATCAATGCGGTGTCGAAAAAATTGTTGGGGCCGCGCTGCACTTCAACCAGTGCCACATGGCCGTTGCGGGTCACTTCCACATCACCGTATCGCATGGCGGTCGCCTCGTTCAGATTGGCAGGGATCTTTGAACAGCAGCGCATATTTTGCAATGCTGCTGCGTTGGTTGAAGGAGTGCGCGGAATGTTGAGCTGGCAGGTGGGCGATGTTCGAATCACGCAGATCGTCGAATTGACTACTGCATCCATCGGCCCGCACCTGTTGCCCCAGGCCACTCCCGAGGAAATGCGTGCCATCGATTGGCTCGACCCGTTCATCGACGCCAATGGACGAATCGTGCTGAGCATGAACTCCCTGGTGGTCGAGACGCCCGAGCGCTGCATCGTGGTGGACACCTGCATCGGCAACGACAAGGTGCGCACGTACCCCCGGTGGAACAAAATGCAGAGCACCTTCCTCGACCATTTCGTTGCCGCGGGTTTTCCGCTCGACGACGTGGATACTGTGCTGTGCACGCACATGCACGTGGATCATGTCGGCTGGAACACGCGGCTGGTCGACGGCAAATGGGCGCCCACGTTCAGCAACGCACGCTACCTGTTCGCCGAAGACGAATGGGAACACTGGTCGCGCGAGACGCAGGAACATGGCCCTGTAATCGAAGACTCGGTGCAGCCGATCTTCGACGCGGGACTTGCCACCCTGGTTGACCGCCTGCATCACGTCTGCGCCGAGGTGCAGCTGGAGCCCACGCCGGGGCATACGCCTGGCCATGTCAGCGTGCACATCACCTCGCGCGGCGAGGAAGCCGTAATCACGGGCGACATGATTCATCACCCGTGTCAGATCGCACACCCGGGCTGGTCGACCAGCGCCGACGTGGATGAATTTCGCGCCGCGACCACGCGCAAACATTTTCTCGATCGTTACGCGGACCGGCCGGTACTGATCATCGGCACCCATTTCGCCGCCCCCAGCGCCGGGCGCATCGTGCGCGATGGCGCTGTGTTTCGCCTGGACTACTGATGCGCTCGAATTGAAACCACGCACCGGCATGTTTGCATCGCTCGCGGCGCGCGATTTTCGCTATCTGTGGCTGGGATCGCTGGCTTCATCGTTTGCCATGAACATGCAGATCGTTGCGCGCGGCTGGCTGGTGTACGACCTCACCGAATCTACAATCGATCTCGCCTGGGTGACGCTGTCGTTCATGCTGCCGCAAGTGCTGTTCGCGCTGTGGGGCGGCGTGCTCGCCGACCGATTCCCCAAGCGGCGCATCATCGCCACGGCGCAAGCACTCAACTTTCTTGCCACCGGCGTGATGGCTTACGTGGTGATCACAGGTGCGGTGACGTTCTGGGACTTCATCTGGGTGGGCGTGTTCAACGGCACGGTGCTCGCACTGAGCATGCCCGCGCGACAGGCATTCGTGTCGGAGCTGGTGGACGATGCCCTCGTGATCAACGCGATCGCCCTGAACACGGCAAGCTGGAATCTGTCGCGAATTCTCGGGCCGACGCTGGCCGGCGGAATCATAGCGATGATCGCTTCGGGAGATACCACCTCGACGTTCGGTGTAGGTGTTGTGTACTGGATCATCGCAGCGCTCTACCTCATGGCATCGGTGACCGTGGCGGGCGTACGCCAACCCGGCCAGCGCGCAGGCCGAACCGCAGGGCAAAGCCCGCTGGAGGATATTGCCGAGGGGATGCGCTACGCATGGAACACACCACGCGTGCGCGGCCTGATACTGCTTGCCCTTGCGCCGTTTCTGTTCGGCATGCCGATCAACACATTGCTGCCCGCCTTCAGCCACGACGTGTTGCGCGGTGGACCCGACGACCTGGGTTTGTTGCTGGGGTGCATGGGTGTGGGTGCCATCATCGGCGCGCTGATGCTGGCACGCATCAGCGATGTGCGACGCAAGGGCACATGGATGGTGGCCACCTGCATCGCGTGGGGTGTTGCGATGGGCATTTTCTCGCTGACGCGCTCGCTGCTCTGGGCCGGTGTTGTGATCGCCATGATCGGCTGGCTGAGTGCCTGGAACATGGCACTGAATCGCGGCTTGCTGCAATCAATCGCAGCACCCGCGATGCGCGGCCGGATCATGAGCATCGACCTGATGTCCCATGGCCTGATGCCCATCGGCGTCATCCCCATCGGGTATCTCGCCCAAACCGCCAGCACCCCCATCGCGCTGACCGCTGCGGGCGCCGTTCTGGTGCTCGCGGCGCTGGGATTGTCGCGCCTGAACGCCGTTCGCAGCATCGATGCCACCGAGCGGCAGGACCAGGCCGCCGCCGACTTGGCATCCCTCGCGGATCAGCCTATGTTGGATGGCCGCAGCAATGAATGGGACAGAGCCGATGGGTGACCTGCACCGCCAACGACTGCACGCGGGCGCGACGCTGGTGTGCGTGCTGGCGCTGATCCCAGTTGTTGCCGTCGCCGAAGTCGAGACCGGTTTCACCGCGACGACCGTGTACCGGTCTGTCGATGTCGACGGCGTGGTCACCTTCAGCGACTCGCCGCACCCGGCGGCCACTGCGGTGGAGGTATTTCCGCCGCCGCCTGCGGATGCTCGCGAGCTGCGAAACGCCGCGCAATTGTTCGAACAGCAACTGGCGCTGATCGAGATTCTGGAGGCCAGCCGGGCCGCACGCGCCGCCGACGAGCTGGCGCAACAGCGTCTGCGTCTGGACTACGTGCGCACGGAAGCGGCGCTGGAGCGCTCGCGTGCGCTGGCCGAGCAACGTGACAACACCTACTACCCGGTGTTTGGATACCCCTACGTGTATGGCCGTGGCAACGGTCCGCGGCCCGCGCCGCCGATCGCGGGCCGCCCGCCGCATCGACCACCGCACGTAGATCGACCCCGCGAACAACCCAAACAGTACGTGCAGTTACCATGACAACCCATCAGTTGCAGCGCGGATCGTCACCGCGCGCCGGTGCCAAATTTTGCGTATAGGTCTGATCTCCGACACTCACATCCCCGAAGCGTGTGCGCACCTCTGGCCACAGGTGGCCGACGCCTTTCGCGATGTGGATTGCATCTTTCACGCAGGCGATGTGCACGAATTCTTCGTATTGGATGAGCTGGAGCGCATCGCACCTGTGTATGCCGCACGCGGTAACGGCGAAGACGGTTCCGGCGGACGCCCCGTGCAGCCCGAGGATCCCCGCGTGCGCTATGCATGGTTGCTGGAATTCGAAGGCGTGAAGGTGGGGCTCACCCACTATGTGCCCGTTCCCGAACGTCCACCCAATTTCACGCTGGCGCGCTGGGTGCATCGCTTCTTCCCCGACGAGCGTCCCGACGTGATCGTCTCTGGCGACACGCACGTCGAGCGCATCGTGCGCCTGCACGACATCCTGTGCGTAAACCCCGGCTCCGCGACCTATCCCCACAACTACGACACCCAGCTGGGCACCATCGGATTCCTGGAGCTGAACAAGGGCCACGCCGAAGCATCGGTGTGGCAGCTGACCGAGACCGGCATCGCACCCTTCGAGTGGGGCCGTCGCTGGCGCTGAGGTTCGCTGGCTACCGCAGTACCGGGAGATCGCCGCGCACCGGCAGAAACGAGAACGGACTGCGCACCGCATTGCCGCCCAGATTCAATACATGCGTGTAGATCTGCGTTGTCTTCACGTCCGAATGCCCCAACAGTTCTTGTACGGTGCGAATGTCGTAGCCGCTCTCGAGCAGGTGCGTGGCAAAGCTATGCCGCAGCGTGTGTGCGCTGGCGGGTTTCTCGATGCGCGCTGCACGCACAGCAACCTTGATTGCCTTCTGCAGGGTTGCCGGCTGAAAGTGATGGCGACGACGCCCACCGCCACGCGGGTCGTCACTCAACGTCGCCGCCGGGAATGCCCACTGCCACGCCCATTCGCTGGCCGCTTTTGGGTACTTTCGATGCAGCGCGTGGGGCAGATACACCGCGCCTGAGTCCCGGTCGAGATCCCGCTGATGCTGAACGCGCACGTTCGCCAGATGGTGCTGCAACGGCACGACCAGCTCGCTGGGGAGAATGGTCACGCGATCCTTGGCACCCTTGCCATCGCGCACGAACAGCACCTGACGGTTGAGATCGACATCCTTCGCCCGCAAGCGAAGCAACTCCATCAGGCGCACCCCGGATCCATACAACACCGCAACCATCAGCCACATCGGTCCGTCGAAATGCGCCAGCAGACGCGCGACTTCATCGCGACTGAGAACAACCGGCAGCCGTTTCGGCTCCTTCGCGCGGACAACGCCCTCGATCATCCCGATGGGCCGCGCCAGCACATGCCGATACAGAAAGATGATCGCGTTCAACGCGGTGTTCTGGGTGGAAGCCGCAACATTGCGCTGAACCGCAAGATGGGTGAGGAACGCAGCCACTTCCGCCTCGTGCATCTCGAGCGGATGGCGTTTCCCGTGAAAGAGAATGAAACGCCGAATCCAGAATGTGTAGGACTGCTCGGTGCGAATGGAGTAGTGCCGAACTCGAATCGCCTGCCGAATCTGTTGCATCAACGGACCGTCTGCCATAGCGTTGGCTGCTGAAAAATCCACGTTGCCATGACACTAGCGAATGCCTCCCAGATACATGAACGAAGTCCGTGATGTCTTACGAACAGTTCAGCGATTCGCCAAAGTAGTCATCAACTTAGGGCAGAGTGGAGGGGTGGATATGTGGAATGTGTTCGCCTTTCATCGCGAACGTTTTCTGTTGATTGGATGTTAGACGGACGCGGGCGAGTGCATCGATTGGCTCGCCTCGCACACGGCGCGAGGGCGCCAACGGATTGCATGTCGGTCGATGGTGTCAGGTGGTGCGCATAGATCGCCATTTGGGGCTGTTATTTTGCTGATTTCATGCT
>JAQBCT010000047.1:0-13067 GCA_032124855.1 Gammaproteobacteria bacterium | reverse complement strand
TTCATGTTCCGCATTGAACCCAGCCGACCTTCAGAGTCGGCGTCCACGCGTTCGATCAGCGGGCAGAACTCGCCGTTGCGAGGCGCCGGATGCTTCATCTGAGCCCAGCTATCCAAGGCTCGCGTCATTCGTCGCTCTAGTGGCCTGTAACAGCTGAAGTGGAAGTGATACGTCGGGTTGGATCGAAGTATTTCCACTTCACGGTTTTGGGGGCTTTGTTGTAGTGGCGTATATAGCGCATGAGTTTTCTCTTCAGGTCTGCAACCGAGGTGAATACGCCGCGTGCGATAACATCGCGTTCGATCTTGCCGAACCACAACTCGACTTGGTTGAGCCACGAGGAATAGGTAGGCGTGAAGTGCAGATGAACAGTCGGGTGTGTCTTGAGGAACTCGGCCACCTGCGCGGTCTTATGCGCCGAGAGGTTGTCGGCAATGATGTGGATCTCTTTACGGCGCGGCTGATTGACGACGAGGTCGGTGAGGAAGGCGACGAACTCAGCCGAGGTGTGTCGCGACGCAGTCTTGCCCAACACTTCACCAGTTTTGGTGTTGAATGCGGCGTACAGCGACAGTGTGCCGTGGCGGTAGTACTCGAAACCATGCCGCTCGGCTCGGCCTGGCGACAGCGGCAGCACCGGATCGAGCCGGTCGAGCGCTTGGATGGCGGTCTTTTCATCGACGCAGAACACCGCCGCGTGCTGCGGTGGGTTCAGATACAGCCCGATGATATCGGCGGCCTTCGTCTCAAAGTCGGGGTCATCCGATGTCATGTAGCCCTCGAGCCGCTGCGGTTGCAGCGCATGCTTGCGCCAAACCCGCGCCACCATCATGTGCGAGATTCCCAACAAGTCAGCAAGTCGGCGCGTACTCCACTGGGTCGAACCATCAGGTGGCTTTCGCTCAACGGTCCATTTCAGGATGCGCGCCTCCAACGACGGCTTCAGCGTGACGGGCGGCTGGCCGGCGTGTCGCGAGAACAGCCCAGCAAGGCGTTCGGCGTCAAATCGCTTGCTCCAGCGATTGATGAATGCATCGTTGCAATCGAGTTTGTCGCGGATCTCGGCCCAGGTGTGCTCGGCCTCCAGCAGCAAGATCAGGCGCGACCGGCGTGCATCATCGGCACGGCCCGCCCGGCTCCCTGCTCGTTGGCTGAGTTCCATCCGTTCAACCTTCGAAAGTTTGATCGTGTTCATGAACACAATCATACTATCGTTTCAGATGTTACAGCACACTAGAGCGTGCTGCCGCCGTTCAACAACCAGTTGCGCGCATCGGCATCCGGTAGCAGTTCGGCCAGGCGCGCATCGAACGCAGCAAGTTCTGCAGGCGACAGCGCGTCTTTCCACTGCTGATTCGCGCCGCGAGCGAAGAAATCCGTTTCCCGCTTCCAGAAGCCGCGACCGGACTCCGGCGCAAACTGACTGGCATTGCGTTTCATCGCCTCGAAGCTGGCGGCCTGTGTGAACTCGACCAGCTGTGCCTCGCTGAGGTCGATGGATAACGCCGCTGCCATGCCCGCAATCGTTCCCCTCAGATCTTTTTTCATGTCGCTGTAGTGATACAGATGCACGTTGTCGACGTGGCGGTAGCGCCAGTACGTGCTGAGAAAGTGCGTCAGTGCACTCAGCGCCGGACGGTCCCAGGTACCGGGTTCCAGCGTACCGTTGAGCCAGCCCGCGAAGGCATCGGGACCGCTGGGCAATGCCGTATTGGCCAGTTCCTGGTCTGTCATGTTGTCGCGGTGATTGATCATCGAGAAATAGGCGTCGCGCGGGTCGCGCAGCACGCCAAAGTAAGTGCAATCGGGGTAGTACGGAATGCCGTCGAAGGGCGAGTGCGTCTTGATGAAGCGCCGATGCGTCTGGGCATCGAGCTTCGCCACGTCGTCCTCTATGGTTGCAAACTCGGCATCCAGCCACGGTGAAATGACGCCCGGCATCTGGCCGTGGTCCGCGCGCCCGAATACCAGCATCGCGCAAATGGCCTGCGTCCACGTGGTGCCGCACTTTGGCGGTGTGCAAACGAAGATATCCCCTGGGCGCCGGCTGAAGGCAGACCAGCGCTCGGTGTTGGTGATGGGGCCACGATAGGCGGCCGATTGCCGGGGGAGAGTGGACGACATGGGTTGCTGCTCGAGTGGACTTCAAGTTCGCCAAGTCTAGCCGAAGCGCGCCGATGCGGTCACGCCCGCGCCCCTCAACTACAGTGTCTGGCCAACCGATTCGCCGCTGTGGCGATCGACAATCTGCCACACACCGCGCAGCGCGCTGTCCAGCAGCGCAAGTGCCAGTGAGGGATTGTCTTCGCGCAGCGCTGCCATCGCGCGATTCGGTAACGACCAGCACACGCAGAATTGGTCCGCGCGGACGGTTGCACTGCGCACCGTGCTTTCGAGCAGCGCCGGCTCACCAAAGCTCATACCTGGGGCGAGCGTCGCCAGACGCTGCGGCGCGCCTGTGCGATCTTCGCGCAGCACACTCAGCTGTCCGTGCACGATGAGCAACAGCGCATCGGCCGGGTCGCCTTCGTGCACGACGATTTCCTGCGGCCGATACGCGCGCCGCTGCAGCAGCGGTTCAAGTTGGGCGAACTGTGCCGGCGCCAGCCCGCGCAGGAAGGGGTGACAGGCGAGTGGCATTTCTTCGGTGTCGAGCGCCGTAGGGCTGTCGCGCAAAAGATATGACTCGCAGAACTCGATCGCGGCATCCAGGTCCGTCAGCGCGGTAAAGCGGATGCTGCCTTGCGCCGCGCGTGCTTCATCAAGCTGGCGTCGCAGCCGTGAATGGCGCTGCAGTCCAACCAGAACCACCGCGTTGTCGAGCGCGGTTCTGATGGCAATGAGCTTGTTCAGTAAACCGAGTGCCGCGCGGTCGATCTCGCCTTCACCCACCTGGGTCAGGTCGAGCACGACCAGCTGGATGCTGGCGTCCTCCGTGTCGAGCTTGCGCGCGATATGTTCCAGCGCGGCAAAACCCAGCTCGCCCTGCAGCTGGTAAATGACTGCCCGGTGGCCCACCGCGTCCAGGTGATCCGCGTCGCTCGGCGAGCGCACTCGTTTGGAGCGCGCCTGCACCAAAGTTGCGCGCGCGCGCAGGGCTACCTGGGCGATGCGGGGCGCGCGCAACGAGTGCAGATCGAGCTCTTCGGACAGTGCGGCGCACACCGCCACGCCCCTCACGCTGTTACCGCGGGCGTCGAGGGGCGGTGAAAAAACACCGATGCCGAATTGCCCGGGCAGCACCGCCAGGATGCCGCCGGATACACCACTCTTGGCGGGGAACCCAACCCGGTAGAACCATTCGCCGGCGTAGTCGTACATGCCGCAGGTGGCCATCACGCTCAGCACTTCATCGACATAGTGGGGCGCCAGCGCGCGCTCGCGCGTCACCGGATTCACGCCGCCGCAGGCAAGCGTTGCAGCCATGATGGCGAGGTCGCGTGCCGTGATGTCGATGGAACACTGCCGGAAATAGAGATCGAGATCAGGCTCGGGGTCGTCGGTCAGGATGCCGGCGTTGCGCAGCATATGACTGATGGCACGATTGCGGTGTCCCGTTGCGCGCTCGGACTGGTAGACCGCGGCGTTCAGTGCGAGGCGACGGCCCGCATACAGCTCGAAGAGTGAAAGCACGCGACTCCAGCGGTCGGCTTGCGAATGGCCGGCAACCAACCCGGCCGCGGCGATGGCACCTGCGTTGATCATCGGGTTACGCGGCCGGCCGGTATCCGGTTCCAGGCTGATCTGATTGAACGCATCCCCCGTCGGCTCCACGCCGATTCGCGCCAGCACCGCCGCCTTGCCGCGATCCTCCAGCGCAAGCCCGTAGACGAACGGTTTCGAAATGGACTGCACCGTAAAGGATTCGCGGGCATCGCCCACTTCGTAGACGTACCCGTCGACCGTTGCCAGGCAGATGCCGAAACAGTCCGGATCGGCACTGGCCAGTTCCGGAATGTAGTTCGCCACGGCGCCGCTGGTCTCGCATTTGAATCGTTGGTGCAGTTCCTGGAGATACGCTTCGATGGGATTGATGGTTTGCTCCGGCCGCGGATATCAGTGCGAGACTGGTTGCGCAGGAGTGCAAGAACGGTGCCGGAGGGCTAGCATCGGTCTTAAACCAGACGGAGCGCAGGATGAATCAGCCCTTGAAGAGCACCTCGTGGTTCGAAGGCTCGCAAGCGTTGCAGAGCGATACCATCGCGCTGCGGCGTGCAATCCACCGAGAGCCTGAACTGGGGCTCAAGACACCCAAGACGCTGGCCAAAGTGCGCGCTGCGCTCGAGGGACTGCCGCTGATATTCAAGACGGGCCGCTCCACCAGCGGCCTCATTGCCATCCTCGAAGGCGCCCACCCCGGCCGCACTGTGCTGTTGCGTGGCGATATGGACGCGCTGCCGATGCCTGAAGATACCAACGTCGAGTTCAGCTCCACCGTATCGGGCGCGATGCATGCGTGCGGGCACGATGCCCATACCGCGATGCTCGTATCGGCGGCGAAGCTGATGTGCGGCCAGCGCGAGTCGCTGCACGGCCGCGTGCTGTTCATGTTTCAGCCTGGCGAAGAAGGCTGGCACGGTGCGCGGCATATGATCGATGACGGACTGCTCGACGATCCCACGCCAGATGCCGCGTTCGCGATTCACATCGCACCGAATGCCCCCGCCGGCGTGCTGTCATCGAAGGCCGGCCCGCTGCTGGCGTCAGCCGATGTGATCGAGATCGAAGTACGCGGGCGGGGTGGCCATGCCTCAATGCCGCACCAGGCGCTGGATCCCATTCCTGTCGCCTGCGAGATCGTGTTGGCGTTGCAGAGTTTCGTGACGCGCCGCATCGATGCCTTCGATCCGGTGGTGGTAACCATTGCGCAGATCGAAGCCGGCTCCACGAACAATGTCATCCCGGAAACGGCGCGGCTGATTGGAACGGTGCGCTCGGTATCGGAGCAGGCGCGCTCCGCCGCACATGCAGGTGTGAAGCGAATCGCCGAAAATATCGCCCGCGCGCATGACGCCGAAGCCGAAGTGACAATCACGTCTGGATTCCCGGTGACGGTATGCGATGGACGCGCCGTGCGCCTTGCCGAACGCGCCGTTGTCGATCTGTTGGGAGTCGGGGCCTGGCGCGGTATGGATAAACCCATCATGGGGGCAGAGGATTTCTCGTACGTCCTGCAGCGGGTGCCGGGGGCGATGCTCATGCTGGGTGTCTGTCCGGACGGCCAGGACTGGCACACCGCGTGTCCGTGTCATTCCAATCGGATGGTGTTGAACGAAGCTGCGCTGGCGCGCGGCGTGGCGGCGCATTGCGCCATCGCGGCGATGTTTCTCAATGAGGGTCTGCCGACATGACTACGCGCACAGACTACGGCACCCACGAAGCCGCCATGGTGGCGTATCGCGCGGCCGGCGCGGCCCAAGCGGCGACGCTGGGCAATCGTGGCCCCATCCGCTTCACCCCCACTGGGGCGCTGCATTCGCAGATCGTCGAAGCCTATTCGCGCTGCGGGTTCTATATATTCGAACACGTCCTGTCGCAGGCGGAACTTGCCGACGTCGAAGGGGATGTGCACGACCTGCTGGCGCGTGCGCCCACACACAAGGGTGCGTCGACCGATGCAAAGGGACGTCCAGCGCTGGGTGTGGACTGCAAGGCGCTGAATCTCAGCTGGGTGAAGCCCCTCACCGATCCCGTTGGCGGCACCGATAAGGTGCAGGGCCGCCACCCCGCGAAGATGATCGAACCGACGCCCCCCGCCGATGCCCCCGAGCACGTGGTGCAGCTCATTCTGGGTTCCTTGCAGTTCTCGGATGCGTGTCTGCGTCTATACGGGCATCCACAGCTGCTCGCGGTGGCGGCCGCCATCAACGGCGAGGACTTCGCGCCGTTCAACGAAGCCGTGTGGATCAAGCAGGCGGGCCTTGGCGGTTCGGTGGCGTGGCATCAGGACGGCTGGACGCATTGGAACAGCCCCGACCTGGATGAAGGCACCCACGGCTTCAACTTCATGGCGCAACTCTACGGTTGCACGCCGGCCAACGGTTTGTGGGTGGTGCCCGGCTCGCACCGCACCGGCAAGGCGGATATCAAAGCGCTCGTCGATGCGGCCGGATCCGACCGGCTGCTCGATGCGGTGCCGCTGGTCTGCGAACCGGGTGATGTGGCGATCTGTAATCGCCAGGCCATTCACGGCTCGTTTGCCAACACCAGCGCCGATGTGCGGGTGACGATCAACTTCGGCTTTCACCGGCGCCGCTCGGTGCTGGGCGTACAGGGCGGCGGAGTGCACAACGATGTCGCGGTCTACGATGCAGCGCGCATCGAGGAACGTGCGCGCATGATCATGTACGGCATCGATGCACGCCGGCAGCGCTTCCCGGACGAGGCGCGGTTCGACTACCAGCCCTTCTCTGGCCGGGAAAGCGAGTTCTGCTACACGCCCGATGTGCGCGCGTCCGTGAAGGACTACAACCTGCTGGATCTGGGAATCTAGCGCGCCAGCGTCCGCCCGTCAGTTCCATCCCCTTCAGTTCACACTCAATGAGGAACCCTCGTGATGCAGATCCATGGTCACTGTGATGATCGATTCGCCGCCGTGGCCGAAGAGTTCGAGAAGAATTTCACGGAGCGCGGCGATGTCGGTGCGAGTTTCGCGGCGACGCTGGAAGGCGAATTTGTCGTTGATATCTGGGCGGGGCATGCCGATGCGCAGCGCAGCCGGCCCTGGCAGCAGGACACCATCGTCAACGTTTACTCGACCACCAAGACCATGGCTGCGCTGTGCGCCCTGATGCTCGCTGATCGCGGCGCGTTGGATCTGGATGCGCCCGTGTCGAAGTATTGGCCTGAATTCGCCGCCAACGGAAAAGCGGGTGTGAAGGTGAAACATTTCCTCAGCCACTCCGCGGGCCTGCCTTCCTTCGAGCGCAAGATGAGCGCGGATGAGTTGTACGACTGGCAGACGTGCATCACGCTGCTGGCGGGCCAGGCACCGCTGTGGGAGCCCGGTAAACACAGCGGCTATCACGCCATCACGCAAGGCTATCTCATCGGCGAAGTGGTGCGGCGCATCACGGGCAACAGCCTGGGTAGCTTCTTCCGCGATGAGGTGGCGCAACCGCTGGGCGCAGATTTTCATATCGGTACGCCGCGCGAGCAATTCCCGCGCATTGCCGATCTGATTCCAGCGCGTCAGGCCGCGCCGGCGATGACCCTCGACCCCGATTCGATCGCAGCGAAGGTTTTCGCCAATCTCGATCTCGCCCCCGCCACGACGCGCACCGACGGCTGGCGCATGGCGGAAATTCCAGCGGCCAATGGTCACGGCAATGCGCGTTCGGTGGTGCGTGCGCAAACCGCGCTGGTGAATTCCGGCAAGGCGTTCGGTGTCGAACTGCTGTCCGCCGCTGGGTGCCGACGGGTGCTCGAAGAACAGACCAGCGGCGCTGACCTCGTCCTGGGCTTCCCGCTGCGCTTCGGCATGGGCTATGGATTTGCCGAAGATCTGTTGATGAGCCCGAGCAAGCACGCGGCGTTCTGGGGTGGCGCCGGTGGCTCGACCATCGTGGTCGATTTCGACGAACGCCTGTGCTTTTCCTACGTGATGAATCAGATGACGGCCAATATCGTCGGCGACCCGAGGGGCGGCAGCCTGGGTGAGGCGGTGTATCGTAGTCTCGGCATCAACTGAGGAAGTCGACGTATGCAACTGCAAGGCAGAGTGGCCGCCATCACAGGCGGGTCGGCGGGAATCGGTCGCGCGATTGCGCAGTCGTATCTCGATCAGGGCGCGAGCATTGCGCTGTTTGCGCGCAATGCCCAGAAAGGCCAACGCACACTGACGGAACTGGGCGCGGGCGAACGCGGCCTGTTCGTTGCGGGTGACGCGATGGTGCAGGCCGATGTAGAAGGCTTCATCGACACGGCGACGCGACACTTCGGTCGCCTCGACATCCTCGTCAACAATGCGGGCGGGGCCGGCGATCTGCAGCCATTGATCAATCTCTCCGATGCCGCCTTCGACGAGGCGATGAAGTGGAATCTCTATTCCACGTTCTGGGCCTGCCGTCGCGCACTGCCGACGATGGTGGCGCAGAGCGCAGGCCGCATCATCAACATCTCGTCCGTGGAGGGCAAAGTCGGCAAGGCTGTGCTGACGGCCTATACCGCGGCTAAACATGCCGTGAACGGCCTGACGAAATCACTCGCCCGCGAGGTGGGCACGCAGGGCATCACCGTAAATGCCATCTGCCCTGGCCTCGTGATCACCGACATCATCAGATCCAACGGTCCGGCCACGGCGAAGGCGATGGGCATGTCGTTGGACGAGATGATCGCCATGTTCGCGGCCGAGTCAGCGATCAAGCGCCCCAACACTGTCGAAGAAGTGGCGGCGATGGCGCTGCTGCTGGCATCCGATGCGGGCGCGGGCATCACTGGCGCACTGTTGAGCGTGGACGGCGGCACTGCCCCCTATTGACACTGCCCCCGATTGAGGCAAACGCGATGATCGAACTACCCGAGGCAATCGTTGCCGATGTAAACGGCGCACTGATGAGCGGCCATCCGATGTTGTTCTGCGCAGTCACACCCGAGGCGCTGCCGACCGTGAGCTTTCGTGGCACGGGGCAGACGTTCGGCAGCTCTGCGCTTGCCATCTGGGTGCGCAAGCCCCAATCCAGCACGCTGATCCAGTCGATCGCCACCCGGCCGACGATCGTCGCTGTCTACTCCAACCTCGCGCAGCGGCGGTTCTATCAGTTCACGGGTCAGGCATCGATTCGCGGCGACGCGGTGACGCGCCAGCGGGTATTCGACAACTGCGTGGAATTCGAACGCGCCCAGGACCCGGAACGAACCGGGGCCTGCGTGGTGATTGAATTGACCGAAGTAAAGGGCCGCGGTGCCGACGGACTATTTCGTCTGGTTTGACTCGGCTGCCTGGCGTTGCCGCGCCTTGACGAATCCGTGGCGCGCGGTAAGCCGATCGAGGTAGGCGCGTGTCTGCGGCTGATAGCTTTCGGCAAATCCCAGCGTGGTGCCGAGAAACAGCGCATAGCCAATTGCGATGTCGGCGATCGTGAAGCGTTTGTCGCACAGAAATTCATTCGTGAGCAGGTGCGCATCCAGCAGGCGCAGGCGCGCCAGGTACCATTTGCGGTAATCCTCCGCCGCCTGAGGTTGGCGCCGTTCCTCCGGTTCCAGCCGTGTGTAGCGAAGGAAAATCGTTTGCGGGAATGTCAGCGTGGCGTCGCTGTGGTACAGCCAGTTCAGATAAGCACCGAACTCGGCGTGCGCGGGGCGCAGCCCGAAGTCGTAGCGCTCATAGCGCTCCACCAGGTAGTGGCAGATGCCGGAGGATTCCGTCATGCGCGTGTCGCCGTCCACGAAATACGGAATCGTGCCCAGCGGATTGATGGCCAGATATTCCTTCTTCAACATCCGCGGCGGGAAGGGTAATACCTCGAGTTCGTAGTCCATCCCCATTTCTTCGAGCGCCCACAGCGGGCGCAGCGAACGCGCGTCGGCGCAGTGCCACAGTTTCATGATGCCTCCGCCAGCGCTTCGAACGCCGGGCAAACCAGATCCAGCCATGTCTCCAGCACAGCGGTCTGTTCCGCGCGGCTGATGTTGTATTGCTGCTCGATGAGCAGACCGCGCATGAAGCAGCGGTTCACGCACAGCAGCCGCCCGAGCTTGGCTTGTGCGCCGGCGTTGAGATTGCTGGCGGCGTCGAGTGCATGAGCATCGATCTTGCCAATGGATGCCTCCAGTTCGCCCGCGATGCGCCGTTGGAGCAGCTTGTCGGTGCGCGCGGCCACGAGAATTTCCAGCAGTGCGCGATAGGCCGCCGTGTCGATCATGCGCTTCCACTGGTCGCGCAGATTTTCGCGAAGTGCACCGGGCGCATTCGAGCGGGCGCGGTTGGCGTAGTGAAGCGGACGCTGCAGCAGATAGTGCGCGGTATCGGCCATCAGATCTTCCTTGGAAGGAAAATGGTATTGCAGCGCGCCTTTGGAAACGCCGGCTTCATCCACCACGCGGTTGATCGAGGTTTCGCCGTAGCCGAATTGCGCGAGACAGTGGATGGCCGCCTCGCAGATCGCTTTGCGCGCCCGCGCCGTTTTCTGTTCCTGCTTATTCGGCGTGCCGTTGTGCGGAGCGGGGATCTGTTCTGTCATGCTCGGGACTCGAATCAGATTGCAGGGCATGGTAGCCGGATCGGATTCGTAAAACCATATGAGTGTATTGTTTTGTACGATACTCGGCGGTACGCTCGGAACTCACGTACGGGGGACTCATCACGATGGCAAGCAAGGGTGTGCTGCGCATTGCCAATTGCAGCGGCTTTTATGGCGACAAGTTGTCCGCGGCGCGCGAGATGGTGGAGGGCGGTCCCATCGACGTACTGACCGGTGACTATCTTGCCGAACTCACCATGACCATCCTCTACAACCAGCAACAGCAGCGCGGCGGCAAGGCCGGCTATGTCGGTACCTTTCTCAAACAGGTTCGCGACGTCATCAAGCCGTGTCTCGCGGGCGGCATCAAGATCGTTTCCAACGCCGGCGGTCTGAACCCCGCGGGCATGGCGGCCGATGTGGAAGCGATGATTGCCGAACTGGGGTTGACTGCGAAGGTCGCCTACATCGACGGCGATGATCTGCTGCCGCGCCTGGACGATCTACAAGGGCGCGGCGAAGCATTCACCAATATCGACCGGGGCGTTTCGCTCGCCGCATCGGGCAATGCACCGCTCACTGCAAATGCCTATCTCGGCGCCTGGGGCATCAAAGAAGCGCTGGATCGCGGCGCGGACATTGTGATCTGTCCGCGTGTCACTGATGCCGCCGTGGTGATCGGTCCCGCGGCATGGCATTTCGGTTGGGGGCGCGCCGACTACGATGCACTGGCCGGTGCGTTGGCCGCGGGTCATATCGTGGAGTGCGGCGCGCAGGCTTGCGGCGGCAACTATTCGTTCTTCAAGGAAGTGCCCAGCTTCCGTAGCGTGGGCTATCCCATCGCGGAGATGGAGGCCGACGGCGCATTCACCATCAGCAAACATCCCGGCACCGGCGGCCTGATTTCCGTGGGTACAGTGACAGCGCAGCTGCTGTACGAGATCTCGACGCCTGCCTATCTCAATCCCGACGTCATCGCCCATTTCGATACGCTGAAGATCGAGCAGGCAGGGCAGGATCGTGTGCGGGTGAGCGGCTGCCGCGGCTCATCGCCACCACCCACACACAAAGTCTGCATCAACACGGCGGGCGGCTTCCGCAATGGCACCGAGATCATCCTCACCGGGCTGGATATCGAGGAGAAGGCCGAGATCTTCACGGATGCGCTGTTTCACTCGCTCGGCGGACGCGAACAGTTCGATAGCGTGGAGACAAAACTGATCCGCACAGACAAGGCGGATGCGCAGATGAACGAAGAAGCCTTCGCCAGCCTGCGCATCGACGTGCGTTCCAAGGACGCCAATCTCGTGGGCCGCCTGTTCTCGGCCAAGATGGTCGAGCTGGCGCTAGCGAATTATCCGGGCTTCACCGGCCGCTCCATGGCTGGCGCGGGTTCGCAGACGATCGTCTACTGGCCGGCACTCATCGACAGCAAATACATTGTGGAGCGCGTGCACTGTGGTGGTCAGGTCGTCGATGTGGCGCCAACGAGTCAGCTTGGGCTCGATGAGATCTACTACCAGCGCACGCCGGCCCTGATCGCGCCGGCGCCGACGGGGCCGATGAAAACCATTCCCTTCGGGCGTCTCTACGGCACCCGCTCGGGCGATAAGGGCGGTTGCGCGAATGTGGGTGTGTGGGCGAAAACCGATGCGGCCTACGGCTATCTGTATCGCTACCTCACCGTGGAGACGCTCAAGCACCTGTTGCCGGATATGGCGCAGTTCCCGATCGACCGCCACGAACTGCCGAATCTGCGCGCGCTGAATTTCTACATTCACGGCGTGCTGGGCGATGGTGTGTCATCGAACAACCGGCTCGACGGTCAGGCCAAATCCCTGGGGGAGTATCTGCGTTCGCGCGCAATCGATGCGCCGGCCGCGTTACTGGCCGAGGCCGGGCTTTGAGCGAACTCGACGACTTTCGCATCGAAGTGGTCGCGTGGCTGACTGCCAATGCGCCGGCGCAGCCTGATTTTCTGTTGCCGGAATCGTTCATGGAGGTGGGCACCGATGCGCAGTTTCAGTTTCTGCGTGACTGGCAGCGCAAGGTCTATGAGGCCGGCTACCTCGGCATGGCGTGGCCCGAAGAATATGGCGGCGGTGGGCGACCCCAGGTCCATCAGGACATCGTGAATGTGGAGATGGCGCGGCTGAAAGTGCCGTTTGTGCCCAATACCATCGGCCTCAACTGGGCGGGCCCGCTGATCCTCGCCATCGGCACCGAGGCCGATAAGCAGCGCTACATTCGCGGCATCCTCAGCGCCGATGACATCTGGTGTCAGGGTTTCTCTGAACCGGATCATGGCTCGGATCTGGCGAACTGCGAAACAAAGGCCGTGCGCGACGGCGATGAGTACGTGGTCACCGGCAGCAAAATCTGGACGAGCCTGGGCAGCTATGCGAAGTACATGATTCTGCTTGCGCGCACCGACCCCGATGCTGCAAGCCGCTATGCGGGGCTCAGCTATTTTCTTGCCCCGATGGATGCGCCGGGCGTGGAAGTGCGGCCCATACGCAAGATCACAGGCGAATACGGCTTCACCCAAACCTTTTTCAACGAAGCACGCATCCCGGCCACGTGCTTGATGGGTCGTGAGGGTGAGGGTTGGAAGATCGCGATGACCACGCTGACCTTCGAACGCGGCGTATCGGGCGGGCAGGCCGGCGGACTGGCCGGCATGGCAGTGAATGTGGGTGACGTGGTGGAGCTGGCGCGTACTTCGCTGCGCGATGGTGAACCCGCCATTGCAGATCCGTTGGTGCGCGATCAGCTCGTGCAGTTTCTGATCGAAGAACAGGGCGACAGGCTGTGCGCCGCGCGGGCGCGCATTCCCGCACTGTGCAGCGAACGTCCGCACGCAATTGCGCTGTCGGGCAAGCTGCG
>JAQBCT010000046.1:0-2623 GCA_032124855.1 Gammaproteobacteria bacterium | reverse complement strand
GATGCGCTTTTGGTCTTGCAACATCGCGGCCAGGATGCGGCCGGCATTGTGACGTGTGATGGCAATCAGCTGCACATGCGCAAGGACAACGGCCTTGTGAGCGACGTTTTTCAACAACATCACATGCAGCGCCTGGTGGGTAACATGGGTATCGCGCATGTGCGCTATCCCACGGCCGGGAGTTCCAGCTCCGCGCAAGCGCAGCCGATGTACGTCAATTCACCGTACGGCATCATGCTGGCGCACAACGGCAATCTGACCAATGCGGAACAGCTGAAGGAAGATCTCTACCGGGCGGATCTGCGCCACGTGAATACCGATTCGGATTCCGAGGTATTACTGAACGTACTGGCGCATGAACTGCAACGCATTGGCGCAATGCGTCCTGAAGCTGATCACGTATTCGCGGCAATTCGCGGCGTACATGAGCGTTGCCGCGGCGCCTTTGCAGCGGTAGCAATGATCATCGGGGGCGGCATCGTCGGATTTCGCGACCGCTACGGCATCCGGCCCCTGATCTTTGGCAAACGCGAATCGGCAAACGGGCCCGAGTACATGATTGCATCGGAGAGTGTGGCGCTGGATATCCTGGGATTCGAGATCGTTCGCGACGTGGGACCGGGCGAGGCTGTCTACATCAGCGCCGAAGGCGAATTGTCCACACGCACGTGCGCGAAGAGTCCGGTACACGCCCCGTGCATCTTCGAGCAGGTTTATCTGGCGCGCCCCGACTCGATCATCGACAAAGTATCGGTCTACAAATCGCGCCTTCGGATGGGCGAGAAACTCGCTGACCGGATACTCGAGCACTACTCGGGCAAACAGCACGACATTGATGTTGTTATTCCAATTCCGGATACGGGTCGCACCGCAGCGGGCCCGTTGGCGCATGCGCTGGATGTCAAATACCGCGAAGGCTTCGTAAAGAATCGATATATCGGCCGCACCTTCATCATGCCCGGCCAACAGCAGCGGCGAAAATCAGTACGGCAGAAACTCAACGTCATCGAACTCGAATTCCGCGGCAAGAACGTCTTGCTGGTGGAGGACTCGATCGTCCGTGGCACTACCAGTAGCCAGATCATTGCGATGGCGCGCGCGGCGGGTGCGCGAAAAGTCTATATGGCGTCCGCGGCCCCGGCGGTGCGATATCCCAATGTGTATGGCATCGATATGCCCACTGCGGGCGAGTTCGTCGCATACAACCGCAGCGACGAGGAGGTGGCGCGGGTGATTGGTGCCGATTGGCTCATCTACCAGACCACCGAGGATCTCATCGCCTGCGCCACAGAAGGAAACCCGGATATCACCCGATTTGAGTGCTCGGTGTTCGATGGGGATTACGTGACGGGAGACATAGACGATATCTATCTGGAGCGACTATCGTTACGTCGCAACGACCTCATGAAACAACGCCGTGAAGCCGAATACAGTGGCGATCGCTCCGTCATCGAACTCCATAATCACGCCTGAAACGTCGCTCCACGGCGTCATCGATGACGTCGTGAACCAGCTTGGAACGGTGCTGCTCGGCAAGGAAGCGCAGATCAAACTGGCGCTGGCCTGTCTATTCGCGCGTGGACATCTGCTGATTGAAGATCTGCCGGGAATGGGCAAGACGCTGCTATCGCATGCATTAGCGCGTGTGCTGGGGCTGAGCTTCAAGCGTATTCAATTTACGAGTGACGTCCTGCCGGGTGATATCGTCGGCGCGTCGATTTTCGATCGCGATGCCAATGCGTTCCGCTTCGTCGCCGGCCCGGTATTTGCTCAAGTGGTATTGGCCGACGAAGTGAATCGCGCGACACCAAAGACGCAGAGTGCGTTGCTGGAGGCCATGGAGGAGCGACAGGTAACGGTGGACGGTCAAACGCGGCCCTTGCCGAGCCCGTTCTTCGTCATTGCCACACAGAACCCCAGCACGCAGACCGGTACGTTTGCGTTGCCGGAGTCGCAACTCGACCGGTTTCTGATGCGAATTGAAATTGGCTATCCCGAACCCGACGCGGAGCGTGAATTGCTGAAGAGCGGTGACCGTCGGGTTGCGCTCGAGCGTCTCTCGCCACTGGTTGATATGGCGCGGCTCAGCGAGATCCAGGCCGCGGTCGATGCAATCAAAGTAGCAGACCCGCTCATCGACTATGTGCAGCGACTGGTGCAGTTCAGCCGCAACCAGCCGGAATTCGCGTTCGGTTTGTCGCCACGTGGTGCATTGGCACTGCTGAAAAGTGCACGTGCCTGGGCGTTGCTGCAGCGGCGTAGCCACGTTGTGCCCGAGGATGTCCAGGCGGTGCTGCCCAGCGTCGTGGAGCATCGGTTGCGCGGTGCGGCCGATTTCGCAGGACACGGTGGCGGCGCACTGGCACAGAAGCTGCTCTCGGGCGTCGATGTAGTGGGTTGATCGGATCGACTGCCGTCGCGAGGCATGATGCATGACGATCCAACGCTCGGCATTCGAACGTTCCCCTCGCTTCACTCGTTGGCTGGATCGCCGAATTCCGCGATCGCATCGGCTTACGCTGAGTCAGCAGTCGATTTTCATCTTCCCGACTCTCACAGGGTTTGTCTTCGGCGGCCTCGTGGTATTGCTGATTCTCGGGGCGATCAACTACCAGAACAGTCT
>JAQBCT010000045.1:0-11807 GCA_032124855.1 Gammaproteobacteria bacterium | reverse complement strand
CTGGTACGACGCAATGGGCCGGCCAAATGCATAACGGCCCAGTGCATATTGTTTGGCCATCTCGAGCGCCGCTTCGGCGCCACCAATCTGTTCCCAGGCGAACAGGATCGCGGCGCGGTCCAGCAGCTTCTGCGTCAATGCCCAGCCCTCGCCTTCGGCGCCGAGCAATTCGGCATCGGCGCTGCGAAACGTCAACGATGCATGCGAACGCGTCGGATCCAGCGTCGAGACGGCTGTGCGTTTGACGTTACGCTGGTCAAGATCCACCAGATACCAGCTGGCCTTGTCACCCGCGCGCGTCTTGGCGACAACGACAGCGACGTTGGCGATATCCCCATCCGCGACCGCCAGCTTCGTGCCGCGCAGGCGGCCTTTCGAGATTGCCGTCTTCAGTGACTTGGCGCTGGGGCGGCCAGCGCCTTCGGCCAGCGCGAACGTACCGATGGCTTCACCCGTCGCCAGACGCGGTAACCAGCGTTCCTTCTGTTCGCGCGAGCCGGCCAGCATCAATGCCTCGCTGGCGAGATATACCGATGAGGAAAACGGCACCGGGGCGGCCGCGCGGCCAATCTCTTCCGCGATGACACACAGCTCAAGGTAACCCAAGCCAAGGCCGCCGAACTCTTCAGGAATAGTCGTCGCGGTCCAACCCATCTCGGCGATCCCACGCCACAGCTTCTCGTCGTATGACGCCTTACCGTCGAGGATCTTGCGTACGGCTGCGGGTGGACAGTGATCGCGCAGAAATCCGTTGGCCTGATCGCGCAGCAGGTTTTGCTCGTCCGAAAACTCGAAATTCATGCGTTCCCCCGTAATTTTCTGATTGCATCGCGCTCTTGTTCGTAAAGCAGGCGAATTACCCATTGTCCACGCTTTCGCGGTCGCCGCAATACGACACAACCCGCAGCCAACCGCCCGGCCATTTTGGCTTACACTGCCGCGATGATCGATTTCACCCAGCTGGGTTTCATCCGTGTCGCAGCCTGCGCACCCTGCGTGTCGCTTGCAGAGCCCGCGGAGAACGCGCAACGAATTGCGACCCACTATCGCCAACTGGCTGGCGAAGGGGCGAGCCTGGTGTTGTTTCCGGAGCTCAGCGTCACTGGTTACAGCTGCGAAGATCTGTTCTTCTCGCAAGCACTGCTGGACGCATCACGCGATGCGTTGGCGGTACTGGTGCGCGCCACGACGGGGCTCGATTCTGTGCTGGTGGTGGGCCTGCCGTGGCTCTCAGTGGACGGCCGGCTGTTCAATTGCGCGGCCATCGCGGCGCGGGGCCGCCTGCTCGGCCTGGTGCCCAAATCGTCGCAGCCAAACGCCGCCGAGTTCTACGAAAAGCGCTGGTTCGTATCTGGAGATGGCATCAGCCAGCGCATTGAAGATCCAACGTTCGGCGCCTGTCTGTTGGCTACCGATCAGCTATTCGCGGCGGGTGGCGCGCGCTTTGCGGTGGAGATCTGCGAAGACCTCTGGCATCCGGATCCGATCGGCAATCGGCATGCGCTCGCAGGCGCCGACATCATCGTCAATCCATCTGCCAGCACAGAACTGATCGGCAAGGCCAGCTATCGGCGCGATCTGGTTCGGATGGCCAGCGGTCAGCGCATCTGCAGCTATCTGTACGCTTCCTCCGGCCCCACCGAATCCACCAAGGACGTGGTATTCGGCGGACATCTGCTGGCCGCTGAATACGGCGTGCTGCTCGATGAGTCACCTCGCTTCGACCTCGAAGGCAGTGAGCTGCTCGTCGATTTCGACTGGGAGAAATTGCGCCACGATCGCGCCGCCAATACGACGTTCGCCGCGAGTCGACGACCAGCAGAATATGCGCTGATCCAAACGGGCGTCACGCCCACGCCGCTCGCGGCGCTGTTGCGCGATGTGCCGCGCCACCCATTCGTGCCGGCGGACGAACACGAATTCGACGCGCGGGCCCAGGAAATTCTCGCGATCCAGGCGACTGGGCTCGCCCGTCGCCAGCGCGCCGCGCGCGCCAGTCACCTTGTCATCGGCGTTTCGGGCGGGCTCGATTCGACGTTGGCGCTGCTCGTGTGTCTGGACGCGCTGCATCTGACGGATTCCGCGACGGCCGGCATTCACGCATTGACAATGCCGGGCCCCGGAACCAGCGAAGGCACGTTGCGCTCGGCGCGTGCGCTGATCGCCGCCGCCGGTGCCACATTCGTGGAAATTCCAATCGGCGAGGCTGTAAACGTGCATCTGCGCGACCTCAATCATCCGGCGGATCAACACGATGTGGTATTCGAGAACGCCCAGGCGCGCGAGCGTACGCAGCTGCTGTTCAACTATGCCAACAAGGTGGGCGGAATCGTGGTGGGCACCGGTGATCTGTCGGAGCTGGCGCTCGGCTGGTGCACCTTCAACGGAGACCAGATGTCGAACTACAACGTCAACGCCAGCGTTCCCAAAACGATGATCGCGTATCTGGTGCGCTGGTATGCGCGCCATCGCGCAAGTGACGCCCTGGCCAGCGTATTGGGCGACGTGCTGCAAACGCCCATCAGTCCCGAACTGTTACCGCCGGACGCGTCGGGCGGCATCACCCAGACCACAGAATCGATCATCGGCCCCTACGAACTGCACGACTTTTTCCTGTACCACTACCTGCGCAACGGCTATGCGCCACACAAGATTTACGCACTTGCGCAAACGGCGTTCACCGATGGTTATTCTTCGGATGAACTGAAGCGCTGGCTGAAACTGTTTCTCACGCGATTCTTCGCGGCGCAATTCAAACGCACCACACTGCCGCCGGGCCCGAAGGTGGGTACTGTGAGCCTGTCGCCACGCGGCGACTGGCGGATGCCTGATGAGGCCACGGCGAACGGGCTGCTGGCGACACTCGATGCGCTCGACTGAGCCCGCCCACTCACTGGAAGTATCCCAATGATCACGCCCACCTCGCTGCCCGCGCGACGCATCATCAGCATCATCGTCCTGTCGGTGCTCGCGCTGCCGGGCCACGCCGCCAACCCGCAGCGATTCTGCGGCAAGGAGGGTGTGTGGCTGCAGATTCTGGGCTCAGGGGGCGCTGAACGAACGGATCAACGCGGCGGCGCCGGCTACATCGTCTGGTTGAACGACAAGGCCAAGCTGCTCGTCGATCTGGGGGTGGGCAGTGCGCTGCGCTTCGAAGAGGTCGGGGCGAAGTTCGAAGACGTGGACGCCATCGCATTCACCAGCCTGCAGAGCGACCACAGCGTCGATTTTCCGGCATTCGTCCAAGGCGCCTCGTTCAGCGGGCGCACGCGTGTGCTGCCCGTATTCGGCCCCGAGGGCAGTGACGTCATGCCCGCAACCAGCGCGTTCGTGAACCGACTGATCGGGCCACAGGGTGCTTATCCGCTGCTGGCACAGCACCTGACCCGGCAGGCAACAAGCTATCGCATCGATGTGACAGACATCCCCGCGGCCGGAACACGTCGTTGGGCACGGTTCGGCAACGCCGATCTGCGCCTCGCCGCAATCGCGGTGCATCACGGCAGCATTCCCGCGGTCGCATGGCGGGTGACGCTGGGTGCGCAATCGATTACGTTCACGGGCGATTTCAACGACGAAGGCAACACCATGGCGGCCTTCGCCAAAGGTACCGATGCACTGGTGATCGACCACTCCCTCGAGGAGGGCGCGCGCGGCGCCGTGCGTGACGAACACGTCGTGCCTTCACAGATCGGCAAGATTGCTGCGCAAGCTGGAGCGCGCATGGTGATCCTCAGTCACCGTACGAACCGTACCCGCAGCCGTGAATCAATGACCGAAGCGGCCATTCGCAAGCACTACGCGGGACCCCTGCTGTTCGCCAGCGACTATGAGTGCTGGGGCCTGTGATCGACGTGGTCCGGCCCAAACGCGTACTCATCGCGGGATCCATCACGCGCGATACCAATGTCTATGCGGCGACACCACACTGCTCATTCGGTGGCACTGCATTGTTCGCGGCGCGCACGTATCGGCAATTTGGAATCGACGTGCGTCTGGTGACCCGACTGGCAGCGCCGGATATCGCACTCATCGAAGCCGAACTGGCCGGTGTCGAGCTCATCGCACAGCCATCGAGCGTAACTACCGCCTTCGAGAACACCTACGGGACCAACGACACCCGCACACAGCGCGTCACCGCGGTGGCGCCACCCATAGCGCTCGACGCCGGCTACTTCGCCGGAGTCGACTGGCTGCACCTCGGGCCGCTGCATCCAAACGATCTCGACCCCGACTGGCTCGACAAGCCATCGCCCGTACCCATTGCATTCGATATTCAGGGCTTGGCGCGTCAGGTGCAGGGCGAACGAATTGCAGCGGTGCTCGATCCCCGCGCCATCAAATTGCTACCGCGAATTGAATGGCTTAAGGCATCGCGCGTGGAATGGCGCACGCTGCAGGCTCATCTGCGCATCGGGCCATTGGACCGCCCGACGCACGGTTCAAGCGAAACGCTCGTCACTGATGGCGCCGAAGGCGGCATCGTATTGCGCAACCAACAGCGCGACGTGCGCTGGTCGGCGGCACCGGCCGTCACCAACTGCGATCCCACCGGGGCCGGCGACGTATTTCTGACCGCGTATCTATGTCATCGGATCGGACGCTCCGCGAGCGCGCATCGCTCGGCTGCAGAGGCCGCGCGCGTCACCAGCGAGTTTCTGCTTGGGCGTGTTGCTTCCGGATAAGGAAAGTGGGGTGAGCGTGAACGGCGCTCCGCCCCCAATGTTCTATCCAGTCGCGCGCTGCAACGCCGTCCGTACGTGAATGATGCGCTGCGTCGCCGTAAAGCAGGTCGCCAGCGCCAGCACGTATGCCATCAGTTCCGGCTGATGGATCACCAGCAGTATCCCCATGATGAAGATGCGCTCCGTGCGGCTGATCCAGCCGATGGTGCAACTGATTCCCAACGCTTCCGCTCGGGCGCGTACGTAGCTGGTGAGATTTCCACCGAGCAGCGCGATCACCACCGCTCCAACGGCCATGTAGCTGCCCGTCGTGGCGAGGTAGTACGCGACACCTGCAAGCGCAACCGCCTCGCCAATGCGATCAAAGATCGAATCGAGGAACGCGCCCACCTCGCTGGTGGCGCCGATGCGCCGCGCCAGGGCACCATCAAAGCTATCGGTCACACTTCCCGCAGCGAATATCCAGGCGCCCAGCGACAGCCAACCGAACGCAAACAGCGGCGCCGCCGACATGGCAATCAAAAGGCCGACCAGCGAGACCTGGTTGGGGGTGACGCCCGAACTCGCCAACAAGCCAATGAGTCCATCCGTCAGCTGTTCCCAACCTCGCTTGATAGATATCCGAAGTGCTTCCACAATCCCTCGCCCGCGCCAGTGCGGCGTGCATTTTTGCCCAGCTGATGAGTCAACACAATCAAAGCCTCGACGTGACCCTCGCGAGCCTCGACGCGACCATCGCAAGTCTCGACGCGACCCTCGCGAGCATCGTCCCCACCGTGAGCCGCGACGAGTATGTTTTCGTCAGCGTGCCGCGTGCGCGCGACGAACTCGATGCGATTGCGATGCTTCGGGAAAACGATAGCGTGAGCTATGTGATGACGGTGGAAGCCGCGCAGCGTGCAGGATTGTCCGGCACATTCCGCTGCCACCGCATCGACCTTGGCGTGGATACCGCGTGGGCACAGGTCGGTCTGATGGCACGCCTCCCCGCCGATCTTGCGCTCCACGAGATTGCAGTAAACCCGATTGCGGGCTATCACCGCGATCATCTGTTCGTGCCGGTAGATCGTGCCAACGATGCAGCCAAGGCGCTGTCGCGCGCGGCGGACCGGGCGCGCATCGCGGTGGCGCGCGATTTCGACCGGGAACACGCAGGAGGGCTGCTGATCGAACTGGCACCTGATCTGTGGATTGGTAACGGCACCACGGTACCGTTCTTCGGCATGCCCTATCCGACGCGCATGACCGTGATCCGGCTGAGCGACGGCGGCCTGTTCATCCATTCACCGATCAAGCTGAGCGCCGCCATCGAGGCCGAGGTGCTTGCGCTGGGAGAACCGCGCCATCTGATTGCACCGAACAGGCTGCACCATCTGTTCATGACGGAGTGGGCGCAGCGGTTCCCCGCCGCGACGATCTACGCGGCAAGCGGCGTTGCCGCAAAGCTACCGGGGCTGACCGTGACAACCCTCAATTCTGACGCGCCGCTGTCGTGGCGCGACGACATCGATCAACTCACGTTCGCCGGCAGTCGCGTCATGGAGGAGGTGGTCTTCTTCCATCGATCGAGCCACACCCTGGTCGTCGCCGATCTCATCGAGAACCTCGACCCGGCGACACTCAACACCTGGCAACGCATCCTGGCACGCGCCGCCGGAATTCTTGCGCCGCGCGGTTCGATGCCACGCGACTGGCTGATCAGCTTCTTCGGGCGCGGGCGGAGCATCGCCCGGAGCTGCGCGCAGCAGATCCTCGCCTGGCGGCCGCAGCGCGTTGTGCTTGCCCATGGACACATTGTCGAGACCGGCGCCGCGTCGTTTCTGGCAAACGCGCTGCGTCCCTTCGAGTGAGTCCATGCATACCACCGACACGCTTCTGCAATTCTGGTTCGGCACGCTCAGCGATGGCTTTGCATCCACCGACGTTCGACGGCGCTGGTTCGCGTCAGATCAGGACTTCGATCGTCGCGTGGCGCGGGACTTCTCCGATTTGCTGGCAGCAGCGCAGCGCGGCGAACTCGCACACTGGCGGGAATCGCCGCGCAATTGTCTGGCACTGATCGTACTGACAGATCAGTTTCCCCGTCAGATTCATCGTAGCGATGCGCACGCATTTGCCACGGATGCGATCGCGCTAGCGAGCGCGCGCCATGGCATCGACAAGGGATTCGACCGGGCGCTGACGTTCGACGAGCGGGCGTTTTTCTATATGCCGTTCGAGCATTCCGAATCGCTTACCGACCAGCACCGTTCGGTCGAACTGTTCCGCGCCCTGGTCGACGCAACGCCCGCTGCGGGGCGCAAATACACCGCCGATATGCTGCGGTTTGCCGAGAAACACCGAGATATCATCGTCGAGTTCGGTAGATTCCCGCACCGCAACGCGCTCCTCCGACGCGCATCGTCCGAGGCGGAGCTGACATTCCTCGCTACCGCCAGCCGCTTTGGTCAATGATGCGCACGCCCTGCGCGGCCCATGTGCGTTTCAGCGGATATTCACGCTCTCGAGAAAACTGCGGTCCGCCAGCTCGAGCGCGTATTGAAACTGTTCGAGCTGCTGGGGATCGAGCAACTTACCCATCTTTTCCAACGTATCGTCGGATAGCTTGTGGTTGCGATTCTTCACCAGTTTTTCGGCGTCCGGGCCGGATTGCTGTCGCATTGAGCGCTTGTACATCTCGGACTGACGCCTGTAGTAGTCCTGCACGAGTGCGACATACTTGTCCTGCTGATTCTCGCGCAACTCGATGCCGGAGAGCGCGACGCGGGCGCGCTCTTCCAGCGAAGCGGAAAATGCAATCGACGCAAAGCACAGCAGCGATGATGTCAACAGCAGCGGCATGATACGCATGACGATCTCCCCCGGTTCGAGGCTCATTGTCACACTGCGCGGCGAACTCGAAGCCGCGGGTGATCCGAAACGTGCCCGTGAGCAGCAAGCTTACACGAAGTCGTCGATGCCCTATGCAGGTGTCCCGATGCCAACGCTTCGCACGCTGGCCCGAAAAGAGTTTGCGACGACGGCATACGCAGATTCGCAGGCATGGCGAGCGAGTGTGCTTGCACTGTGGCGCGGCGCCGTCTATCGCGAAGAACGCTACGCCGCGGTCGTGCTCGCGCGCCTGCCACGCTATCGCGGATTCCGCGATCTGCGGGCCTTGCCAATGTATGAGGAGCTGATCGTCACTGGCGCGTGGTGGGACTTCGTCGATGAAATTGCAGTCAATCTCATCGGCGAGCTGCTTCGAAATCATCCCAAACCGTTGCGCGCCACGCTGCGTCGGTGGTCGAAGGATGCCGATCTGTGGCGGCGGCGCAGCGCCATTCTGGCCCAGCTGAAGTTCAAGCAGGAAACCGATGCGCCGCTGTTGTTCGCGTTGATCGAACCGTCGCTGAGTTCGCGGGAGTTCTTCCTGCGCAAAGCCATTGGCTGGGCGCTGCGTGAGTATGCCAAGTCGGCGCCCGACGCCGTGCGGCGCTATATCGCAATGCATGACGCGCAGTTGTCAGCGTTGTCAAAACGAGAGGCATTGAGACGAATCGGAGCGGCGACCTAACCCTCGAGATAGTCGACGGCCAGCGTCGCCATTGCGCGAACCGCATTCTCCAACGCACCCTCATCGGCATCGAATTGCGGTGAATGGTTTGGAATGGCCTGCGATGCCGGTACGCCTGCCGGGCGCACGCCGACGAAGAAGAACATGCCTGGCACGTGCTGCTGATAGAACGAGAAGTCCTCCGCCGTCGTCTGCGGCGGTTTCTCCAGCACATTGGCATCGCCGTAGACGCGCACCAGACTCGGACGCATGCGCTGCGTCAACGTCGGGTCGTTGAACGTGACGGGATTGGCATCGCCCAGCGTCATGCTGGCTGACCCTCCCATCGCACCGGCAATGGCAACTGCAATGTCGCGCACACGGCGGGGCAGCACCTCGGCATCGGTCGGGTCGAACGTGCGGATGGTGCCCTTGAGTGTGGCGGTCCCGGGAATGATGTTGTAGCGCACACCGCTGTGGAACGTGCCCACCGTGACCACTGCAGGGGCGGAGGTGATGTCGACACTGCGCGCCACGATCGTCTGCAGGGCCGTGACTATCTGCGCGCCGATGACGATGGGATCCACGCCCGCCCATGGCATGGCGCCGTGGCTCTGGCGACCCGTGATGTCAATTTCGAATCGTTGCGAACTCGCCATCAGACCCCGCGCGCGCACTGACACCTGACCCACTTCGTCCAGTTGCATCACATGCAGGCCAAAGATCGCATCGACGTGAGGGTTCTCCAGCACACCTTCTGCCACCATGACATCTGCGCCGCCCTCTTCGCCAGCGGGCGCCCCTTCTTCGGCCGGTTGGAAGATGAACTTGACTGTGCCGGGCAGCTGCTCGCGAATGCCCGCAAGTACCGTGGCAACGCCCAGTAGAATCGCCACGTGGTTGTCGTGCCCACAGGCATGCATCACGCCAACGCTCTCACCGTCGTACTGGCTGCGTACGGTCGAGGCGAACGCCAGCCCGGTTGTTTCGACCACCGGCAAGGCGTCCATATCGGCGCGCAGCGCCACCACACCACCGGCCTGGCCACCCCGCAGCACACCGACAACGCCAGTCCGGGCAATCCCTGTGGTCACCTCGATATTCAACGTACGCAGCGCATCTGCAACCAGCGCTGCCGTGCGCACCTCGCGATTGGATAGCTCGGGGTGTTGGTGCAGGTCGCGGCGCCACGCAATGACTTCGTCATTCACCGTGGCGGCGCCGGCATCGATCTGCTGATAAATGTCGGCGTACGCCGCACCCGTGGACAGCAAAACCACCAAGCCAACCCAGACGAACCACCGCATAGAGTTTCAGCCTCACCAACGAACAGGCAGCTTAACCGCTGGTCCGCGTCGCAACAGCATCAGCTGACGTGCATTTCCACTCCGGCCAGCACGCGCCACACCTCGCGCCGCGCGTGACGAGTCGGATACACTGCATTGAATTCCTTCACTCGAGGCAGACCAGGATGAAATTCGATATCGCGATGACCGATGACCTGCTGGCAACCACGCGCGCCGTTCGCAAACGCCTGGATCTGGATCGCCCCGTGCCGCGTGAAGTGATCATGGAGTGCTTGAATCTGGCCGTGCAGGCACCGACAGGATCGAATTCCCAGGGCTGGCGCTGGCTGCTGGTGGATGATCCGAAGAAACGCAAGGCGCTGGCGGATCTGTATCGCCGCGGCGGCGAGGGCTATCTGACGGCGGCCGGCGAGCAGGCCAATGCAGGCGGCAATGCGCAAACCAAACGCGTATTCAGCTCCGCGCTTTTCCTCATGGAGAACCTGCACAAGGCGCCGGTTCATCTGATTCCGTGTGTCGAAGGGCGTCCCCCTGAAGGCGCGCCCCCGGCAATGATGGCGGGCTATTTCGGTTCGATTTTTCCGGCCGTGTGGAGCTTCCAGTTGGCGCTGCGCGCGCGTGGCCTCGGCTCCGCACTGACCACGCTGCATTTGCTGTTCGAGAAAGAAGCCGCCGCCATACTCGGCATCCCCGACAACGTGATGCAGGTAGCGCTGTTGCCTGTGGCCTACACCAAGGGCACGGATTTCAAGCGTGCTGAGCGACCCCCGGTTGCGAACATCACGCACTGGAATACTTGGTGATCAGTGCCAGCCTGATTGATGCCCATACGTATGAAGTGGTGGTGGAAGGCGATACAGAGACGCGTCATCGGGTGCGGATGAACCCCGAGTTCTACCGCAAACTGTGCGGCGGCACCGTCACACACGAGTGGGTATTGATTCAGGCATTCAAGTTCCTGCTGGAACGGGAGACCAATACGGCCATCCTCGCCGACTTCGATCTGTCCGCGGTCAACGGCTTTTTCCCTGAATTCGAACAGGAACTGCGGCGCCGCCTCGTGCGCTGATGCTGGCTGGGGCATTTTAATGGACCCGCTCTGCAACTCATCCGCCGTGGAGCTCACCGCGCGGTTGCGCGACCGGGAGGTGAGCTGTGCCGAGGTGATGGCAGCGCACCTCGCACACATCGATCGCATCAACCCGCAGCTGAACGCAATCGTCAGCATCGCCGCGGACCAGGCCATGGATGTTGCACGCGCAATGGATTCGCGTCACCCCGGACGCAACAACGCACCATCCCTGTGGGGACTGCCCACCGCGCATAAGGATCTGCTGAACGTGCGCGGGATGCGCACTACATTCGGCTCGCCGCTCTACGCCAACAACATCGCATCTGCAGATGATCTGATCGTGCAGCGAATCCGCGGCGCCGGCGCAATCGCCATCGGCAAGACCAATACGCCTGAATTCGGCGCCGGCTCGCAGACCTTCAATCCGGTATTTGGCGCCACTTTGAATCCGTACGACCCCACACGCACCTGCGGCGGCAGCAGTGGTGGCGCCGCATCGGCGCTCGCTGCACGCATGCTGCCGCTCGCCGACGGCAGCGATCTGGGCGGCTCGCTGCGCAATCCGGCCGCCTTCTGCAATGTGCTGGGACTGCGGCCGACCGCCGGCCGCGTGCCGGCATACCCTGCCCAGAATCCATGGTTCGATCTCGGTGTACAGGGTCCGATGGCGCGAAGCGTGGACGACCTCGCGCTGTTTCTATCCGCACTCGTTGGCGGTGATCCGCGCGTGCCCGTCGCACTCACCGACCCCGGAGAGGCGTTCTTTCCGGTTGCACCATTGGAAATCAAAGGCACACGGGTCGCGGTGTCGCTGGACCTTGGCGGGCTGCCCGTGGACAAGGAAATCCGTACGTGCATCGACGCGGTGGCTCGCCAGTTGGAGGGGCTCGGCGCAAAGGTCAGCGCGGATTGTCCCGATCTGCGCGATGCATCACACATATTCAGCGTCTTTCGCGCCAACTCGTTCCGCGAACGCTTCCGCGAGTTCAGCGTCGCACAACGATCCCAGCTCAAGGACACCATCCAGTGGAATCTGGCGGCCGGTGAAGCGCTGACGACTGCTGATCTGGATCGCGCCTGGGCGGCGCGGCGCCGCCTGTTCGACGGTGTCGCGGAATTCTTCACTCGCTACGATTTTCTGGTGGCGCCTACCACCCAGGTGCTGCCGTTCGACGTGACCCAGCCGTGGGTCACGCAGATCGAGGGCG
>JAQBCT010000044.1:0-11383 GCA_032124855.1 Gammaproteobacteria bacterium | reverse complement strand
CCACACCATCATCCGATAGCCGAAGATGTTCTTCCGTGCATGCGTCGCGAGCAGGTCGGAGACGATACCAAACGCCGGCAGCGCGACGATGTAGACCTCGGGATGCCCGAAGAACCAGAACAGATGTTGGAACAACACCGGACTCCCCCCGGCGTGCCCGGTCTGTTCGCCCATGGAAACCATGGCCGGCATGAAGAAGCTCGTCCCCAGGAGCCGATCGAGAATCATCATGATCGCGCTCACCAGCAGTGCCGGGAACGCCAGCAACGCAAGCACTGTCGCCATGAAGATTCCCCAAACGGTCAGTGGCAACCGCATCAGCGTCATCCCGCGTGTGCGCGCCTGCAGAACGGTCACCACGTAGTTGAGGCCTCCCATGGTGAAGCCGACGATGAAGAACGCGAGGGAAACGAGCATGAGTACGATGCCGGCGTCGCTGCCTGGCGTACCCGCACTGATCGCCTGCGGTGGGTACAACGTCCACCCGGCGCCCGTCGGACCGCTGGGTACGAAGAAGCTCGCCACCAGCAACAGTACGGCGAACAGATACACCCAGTAGCTCACCATATTCACGTACGGGAACACCATGTCGCGCGCCCCGACCATGAGCGGGATCAGGTAATTGCCAAAGCCGCCGAGAAACAGCGCAGTGAGCAGGTAGATCACCATGATCATTCCGTGCATGGTGACGAACTGCAGGTAGTTGCTGGGATCGATGAACGAAAACGTATGCGGGAAGCCGAGTTGCAGCCGCATCAGAACTGACAGCACCAACGCGACGAGACCGATCGCAATCGCGGTGATCGCATACTGGATTGCGATCACCTTCGCGTCCTGACTCCAGATGTACTTCCCTATGAACGTCTTCGGATGGTAGAGCTCAACCTCTTCGATTTCGGCTGGCGCTACAAAATTCTCAGCGTCGTGCGCAACTTGGGCCATCGGTTACTCCTGTGCAGCAATGCTTGCCATAACCTTGATCGGTGGGGGCGGGGGCAGCGTGTTCACGTACGCCACCACGTCGTTCACCGCCGCATCGTCGCGCAGCAACTGCGCCATCATCGCCATCTGCAGACCGTACTGATCGTGTCGATGCCGGCCGCGAACGCCTTCTCTGAAGTTATTCAATTGCGTGGCGAGATACCAATCGCTCATACCGGCCTGGCGTGGCGCGTTGAGCGCCTGAATGCCTTGGCCGGCAACACCGTGACAGGCGCGGCAGGTGGTGTAGATCTGGGCGCCCCGCGCCACGTCACCAATCACGGTTGTTTCCGGCGGAACGTCAGCAAACGTCTCGACATAAGCGACCACGTCGTCGATGGCGGAGTCGTTCTGAAGCGTGCCGACCATCGCAGCCATCTGCTGACCGTAGACGTCCTTCGGATGCGCGCCACGCGTGCCCGACTTGAAATGTTCGAGTTGGCGGCGCATGTACCAGCCACCCTGCCCGGCTATCTTGGGTGCATTCAAGGCGATGTTGCCTTCACCCTGAGGTCCGTGGCACGCGGCGCAAACTGCATAGTGCGCCTGCCCGATCATCGGATCGCCCGCTGGGCGATTGGCAAGTTGCGCGTACGTGGGTTGCTCGGCAAGCCACGCCTCGAAATCGGGTCGCTCGTCAATTACTACCATGCCGCGCATCGCGAAATGACCAATGCCACACAATTCTTCGCACAGCACTTCGAACTCGCCGACGCGGGTGGGGGTCAACCAGATGTGGGTGACCAGGCCGGGGACCAGATCCATCTTCACGCGGAACTGGGCGACCGTGAAATTGTGGAGCACGTCCTTGGAGCGCAGCAAAATCTTCACTGGTTCATCTAGTGGGAGATGCAACGTGGGATTGGCGACCAGCACATCGTCCTGTCCGGCGGGATCAGTCGGGTCCATGCCGAAGGGGTTTGCATCGCTGACGAACTTTGAATCGACCGCACCGAGTTGCGCGTCTGCGCCGGGGAAGCGGTAGCCCCAGTGCCACTGCTGTCCCACGGCCTCAACCAGCGCAGCTTCTTCCGGGACGTTGACAAATTCGGCCCAGACCCAGAGACCCGGTGCCAGCATCGCCGCTACACCGACCGTCGTCAGTCCAGTGAGCCAGGCCTCCAGCTTCTTATTCTCGGGTTGGTACTCGGAGCGCCGGTTCTTGTTGTAGCGATAGCGAATAACCGCGTAGGCCATGAACCCGTTGACGGCCACGAATACGAACCCCGTTACCAAAAACGTCACATCGATCGTCGTGTCGATCGTGCTCCAGTTGGATGCCAAGGGTGTGAGATACCAGGGACTGAGAAAGTGGAACAGGACCGAACCGACAACCAGGACCACCAGTACGATGCCAAAGATCATGGCCCTGAGCCCCCCCCGTCTGACGATTGTTTTGCGCCGGCGTCACGACCCAGCGCCAGCTGATTTTTTGCGAGGCGCGCCGGTTCGTTGAGCAGGTGTTGCACGTCTTTTCGAATGGTTCGTATGTCCCCAGCATCAACGCCGCGATAGACGCGCTGCACGACGCCGTCACGGTCGATCAGGAACGCGGCCGGCAACGTCGACACGCCGAAACTGGCCACCGCTGCCAGGATGGGGTCGACACCAACGGGATAGCTCACCGGAATGTTGGCGAGGACGCCGACCGCATTTTCGGTGACGGGGTCAATGTTAATCGCGACCACTTCGAAGCGGTCGCGCGGGAGATCATCTCTCAGCGCGGAGAGATCGGGCATCGTCCGGCGGCAGGGTGCGCACCATGCCGACCAGAAATCCAGATAGACCGCCTTGCCGCGGTAGTCGGACAACAGAATCGGGGCACCGTCTGGACGAATCGAGGCGAGCGTCAAAGCGGGGGCAATTTGGCCCACCTCGACCGCCGGTAGGCTGACCGGAGCAAGCAACAGAACTAGCAACACCGTCTCGCGTACCCGTCCGCGCATCGCGTCGTCCGCTGGTAGTCGATCTGAATGGAGCAGGTTGTTTCCAGTACATTCTGACAACAATCGGTGCGAAATAGTTATCGTGACTACTGCTAAGGAACACCGAACTTATGCGCGTTGTCTATAACGGGCCCTCCGCGCGTGTCGCCGACGGCTCGATTCAGCGGTCAACCGTTCGGCAGCGAAATCGGCAGATAGTGGTCAACGAGTAACGCAACGAACAGCGCCATCAGATACGCGATCGAATATCGGAAGGTTGCCATCGGCGCGCGCGGATTGTGATTGATCAACAGCACCACGGCCCAGTACAGGAACACGGCGCCCAGCGAGAGCGCCGCCGCAAGATACATCAGCCCGCTCATGCCGATGACGAACGGCAGAACGCTGACGGCGATCAGGGTTAGCGTATAGAGCAGGATGCTCCAGCGCGTGTAGACCTCACCGTGCGTCACCGGCAGCATCGGAATGTTTGCATTGCGGTACTCGTCGGTCCGCTCGAGCGCCAGTGCCCAAAAGTGCGGCGGCGTCCACACGAAGATGATCGCCACGAGCAGCAGCGCACCCGGTTCTATGCTTGCAGTCACAGCAGCCCATCCGAACAACGGCGGCAATGCACCGAAGAGTCCACCAATCACGATGTTCTGCGGCGTCGCACGTTTCAGGAACATCGTATAGACGATGCCATAGCCGAACCATGACGCAAGGTTCAACCACGCCGTGAGGGGGTTGATCAGCGCGTACAGGATGGTGAAACCGATGCTGCCAGTCACTCCGACGAGCACAAGGCCTTGACGCAGCGATATGCGGCCAGTGGCGACCGGTCGATCGCGTGTGCGCGCCATCCGCGTGTCAATTTCTGCGTCGGCGATGTGGTTCACCGCGGCCGCGGACGCAGCCACCAGTGCGATCCCGAGCGTGCCGAACAGCAGTGTCGTCACCGGCACCATCGTCGGTGTTGCCAGAAACATCCCAACGACACTGCAGAGGAGCATCAGCAGCACAACACGCGGCTTGCACATCTCGAGCAAATCCCGCCATCGGGCTTTCGCCGAACCCCGCGGCTTCGCCAGCGCCGAGACCAATTCACTCATGGGGTCGACCCTCGAGGAAGCGCGCGGGAGTTGGCTGAAATGTGAACGGAGAGCAGAACCGCGGGCAATACATTGTGTGCCGGCACCGCTGCCCCAGGCAACGCATACTTCTGCTCAATCCGCGCGCGGCACGAGGAACCCGCTTTGCGGCGCGCGTCGAACGTGCTTTCATCGGTTCATCTCAATTGCACAAGTGCCTACAGGAGAAACTATGGCGAAGCCATTCCCCAACCATCCCAATCTCGTCGGCGGATTTGCCCCCATTCAAATGGAGTGCGACGCACTCGATCTGGTGATTCAGGGCGAAGTGCCGCGTGATCTCAATGGCACTTTCTATCGCAACGGTCCGAATCCGCAGTTCGCGCCGCGAGGAGCGCATCACTGGTTCGGCGGTGACGGCATGGTGCACGGATTCACCATCGATGAGGGGCGCGTGTCGTATCGCAATCGCTGGGTAAAAACCATCAAGTGGAATACCGAACACGCGGCGCGCCGTGCGCTGTTTGCCTCTTTCAATCCCATGGATTCCGATCCCAGCGTACAGGGTATGCAGACCGACGGCATCGCCAATACCAACATCGTCTGGCACGGCGGCAAACTGCTCGCTCTCGAAGAAGCGCACGCCCCCTTCGAACTCGACCCCGCGACGCTCGACTCCATCGGGCCATGGACGTTCGGCGACAAACTGGTCGGACCCATGACGGCGCATCCGAAAATCGACCCAGAGACGGGCGAGATGCTCTTTTTCGGCTACAACGCCACGGGAATGATCTCGGAAGATATGTCCTTTCACGTCGTGGACAAGCACGGCAAGTTGGTTCGCTCAGAGACATTCCGCGCACCATACGCCGCCATGGTGCACGACTTCATCGTCACACGTGAACACGTGATCTTCCCGATCATGCCCCTGACAGGTTCGATGGAGCGCGCGATGGCCGGCGCCCCGGTCTATGCATGGGAGCCGGAGAAGGGCTCGCATATCGGCATCATGCCGCGCAACGGCAGCGTGGCCGACATGCGCTGGTTTAAGGGCGATCCGGCGTATGTATTCCATCCGATGAACGCTCATACCGACGGCGACATCGTCACCTGCGATGTCTGCGAATTCGAACAGGCTCCGCTGTTTCCAATGCCCGATGGCACGCCCGGGGACCCAGAAAAGGCGGTGCCGCGGCTCACGCGTTGGCGCTTTGACCTCAGCCGCAACTCGGACGACTACAAATCCGAGCGGCTGGACGATCTGGCCTGTGAATTTCCGCGTCTCGACGAACGACGTAGTGGTCTCTCCTACCGCTACGGCTACATGGCCTGTGACAACAAGCCCGAGTTCAAAGTGGGCGGCTTCAACGGCATCGCCCGCATCGACCACCACACCGGCAAAATCGATATCTACGACGTGGGCGAAGCTTGCGCGACGAACGAGCCGATCTTCGTGCCCCGCAACGCAAGCGCAGCCGAGGGCGACGGTTATCTCCTGGCCAATGTCTACGACGACAACCGCAAGGCAAGCCACCTCGTCATTCTCGACGCACAGAACGTCGCGGACGGCCCGCTGGCGACCGCCTATCTGGACCATCGCGTGCCGTTCGGCTTCCACGGGAACTGGAAGCCGGCCTGATCGCCAACGAGCGTACCGGGCCGCAGAGCGGTCCGGTATCAGGTGTTGCGCATACGCCGGTTGAGCATCATCAGCGCCCCCGCCGCGACGGCAAATGTCGTTCCGTACACGGCAACGATGGTCGTGATGTCGTACGCGGGCAGTATCGGCGCCATGAGCGTCAGGATATGAAATCCAATCACCGAGATGGCGATGTTGAAGAAGGCGAGTTCCATCGCCACCGGTGTGCGCAGTTCGGGATCGAGGATACGCAACAGCAGCAATCCGCTGCCGGTTGACCCGCAACAGCAGCCAAACACGGCGAGTGAACGCTCGGGACCCAGCGTGGTCAGCCGCCTCGCACTGCCAAAACACAGCGCTGCTGTCGCTACCGTCACGACAATGCACACCAGCGCGATCGGCACGACGTAGGTCCACAGCAGCACGAACTCGATGCTCATCAGCGTTGCCGCAACCGTGAGGTCGACAGCGGAACCGGTGATGCGCCGCTGCGTTTCATTGTCGATGTAGCGTCCCCAGCCGAAGCGATCCATCAACGCGCGCATCAGCATCGCCACCATCAGACCGTGAAAGAAGAACAGGTTGTAGCTGAATACGAAGCCGAAGTTCATCTCACCCACCTGCCACTGCTGCGCGATCGGTTGCATCAACGCCAGGTACTGATCCGTCACCAGATATGCCACCCCAAGGATCGATAGGTGAAACACAAGCGAATCGATGCTGGCCGAGTGGGTGATTTGGCGACCCGCCGAGACAGATGAGTCGGCGCTCAGCATGCCGCTCAAGAACTGTGCATCCAGCTGCACCGCGCGGCTGTTCTGCAAGCCGCGTTTGACGAAGTAGCGCGCCACCGGCACACCCACGATGAATGCCGCGACGAACCCCAGCGACGCATAGATCAGGCCGAAGCTCATGGCATCCTTGATACCGTAATTGTTCTGCCAGATCTCACCGAAGGCGACCGCCTGACCCGGACCCTGTGTGAAACCGTGCGTGACGATCATGCCGAGAAATACCGACAGCTGACCCGCTGTTGCCGCGTTGTATAGAACGATCACAAGAAGCCCGATCAGCGCCTGCATCACGAGGCTCATCACCCAGATCACCGACAACCACAGACCACCACCCACAATGGAGCGATCCCGCGTGTGCGGGCCATCGCTCCCTGTCAGGCACAACGACATGAAGCTCAAGGTAAAGAAATGAAACGTGAAGGCGGTGAAGTCTTCGCTCACGAAGCCGAAGCTCCAGTCCAGCGTAATCAGCGCGAAGCCGACCACCCCGCCCACCAGACTGGCGGGTATGAGTGCACTGCGCAGCCAGCCGATTCGCGCGCGCGCGATCGTGCCCACCAGCAGCATGCTGGCCAGGAACGCAAACGCGATCACGCCGTGAAATGAATCCGCCATGCCCACCCCAGCTGTCAAGCGTGCCGAGACGATACCCGAGATTCGCGTGCAGATACGCATCATAAGGGCGTTGTGTTCTACTCGCCGTTCGCACGGCCAGCAGGCGCAGCAATGGCATACGAAATCAAGCGATTCCCCCATGCGGGTACTATCGATGCCGACGGTCATATTCTCGAGCCGGCGGATCTGTGGGAAAGCTATCTGGAAGCACGCTTCAAACCGCGCGCGCTACGCATCAAGACCGATGCTGAAGGTTTCGAATATCTGGAAATCGACCAGCGTCCATCCGTGCGCACCGCGAAGGGCTCGTTGGGAATCCTCGGCGCGATGGGCGAAGACAATCTGCGCCCCAGTCCGCAGCGCCGCTACGCAGATCACATGCCCTACGGCGCATGCGACGCACAGCAACGCGTTGATCTGCTGGATCAGGAGAACCTCGAAGCGGCGCTGCTGTATCCGACGATCGGTTTGCTGTGGGAATGCGAACTCACTGACCCTGAGCTGAGCCTGGCCTACGCGCGCGCGTACAACCGCTGGATCGCAGATTTCTGCCGCGAGAGCGGCGGACGCCTCGTTCCCATCGCACAGCTGACGCTACTCGACCCCGAAGGCTCCGCTGCGGAACTGGAGCGCGCTGTCGCCGATGGCTGCAAGGGCGCCTGGGTGAATCCGTTCAATCATCACCGCGTGATTCATGGCGATGCGAAGCACGACGTGCTGTTCGCCAAATGTTGCGCACTCGATGTCCCGCTGGCGATACATCCCACGTTCACACCCCATGCGGCGGCGCAGGGAATTTTTGACTGGCCGAACCACGGCCGCGCCTGGGGTGAGGCGATCTGGCTGCGCAGCATCGTCCAACAGGCGTTGATCTCGTTCTTTTCGCTGGGCACGCTCGATCGATTCCCGACACTGCGTCTGGGCGTGCTGGAAGCGGGATCCGGCTGGATCGGCGCGCTGCTGGATCGTCTGGATGCGTTCAGTCGTTCACTCAATCTGGCTGGCAGACACAGCAGCGCGACAGCGTTGTTTCGCCGGCAATGCTTCATTTCGGGCGATCCGGATGAAACCGCGGCCCCGCACGTGATCGACCACATCGGCGCCGACTGCTTCATGTGGGCCACCGATTATCCGCATCCGGATCATCCGCATACCTGGGTGGACGATCTGTCGCGCTACGCCCGGCAGCTGCCGCCGGAAACCCGTGCCAAAGTGCTGGGCGAAAACGTGCGGCGCATCTACCGCCTTGCGTAAAAAGAAGGCCCAGGGCCCCCTTTTGTTGAAGCCACTAATGTAGGAGCGGCTTCAGCCGCGATCTTTGTGTGAGCAGCCTGCGACAAGGATCGGGGCTGAAGCCCCTCCTACAAGCCCCTCCTACACACTAAGGCGCTTCAACAACCTGATAGTAGACGCCGTTAGAGCCGTAGGATGGCTGGAACCACGTGTTGCCGCAGAGCTTATAGCTCACGCCGCTCACCGTGGGTGATGCGCAGCCAGCGGGCAGGCTAGTGTAGATGGCACCCATCGCGTAGCTGTCCGCCGGTGCCGCCACGGCTGCAGTGTTGGTGGCGCCCGCGACGTAGCCTGCGTTGTACGAGGCGGTATCCGACTGGGTGGTTGTAGTCGTCGTGGTCGTCGTTGAGTTGTTCGAATTGGCTGCAGCCGTTGCCAGCGTTGCGCCCACCAGTACACCTGCCACTGCCGCCGCTGCCGTGTCAGACGAGTTGTTGCAGTTGTAGCAGTAATTCGGCGTGCCGTAGTACGCCGGATGATAGGCATAGGCGGTGTTGCCGTAATACGGATGCGCATAGGCGCTGCCGTAGGCGCCGCTGTGGTAGGCGCCGCCAGAGGGCGTGACTGCGCTCGTGCCGTATGCGCCGCTGTGCTGCACGCCGCCATAGCCCGCATGCGTTTCGCCGCCGTACACGTTGCTGTGCTCAGCGCCCTGTCCGTACTGCGCTGACGTACCGCCGCCGTAGGCGTTGTCATGGGAAACGCCCTGTCCCGCCTCGGCTGACGTCGACCCGCCGTAGCGGTTGTCGTGCGACGCGCCCTGTCCGAATCCTCCGGATGTCGAACCGCCGAACGTATTGGAATGTTCACCGCCGCCCCCGAACGAGCCCGATGAGTGTCCTCCGAATGAATTGGCATGCCCGAACGCACCGGCCATGAGCGGCCATGCGGCTGTAACGGCCACTACGAGAAACAGGCTCACGCGCTTCATGATCACTCCTTCTGCTGCTTCGTTTGCGAATTCGATTCCACCGCGGGCGGCGTTGGCGACGCATCCGACGGGACTTTCGCCGCGGGGTGCGCAAATGGCATCCGCGCGGCACCGGCCGGCGCCTTCGCAACGAACCGATCCGGCGGCAGTTTGCCGTTCAGCTTCCAGTCCGACAGCACGAGGTCGTGACGAAATGCGCCCGGATCGTCGAGGAAGACCGCCCGCAAGCGCCGTGGCAGTTTGTCTTCGACCCCGATCCAGGCCTGCACGAACACGCCACCCGTGCGAAAAGCGATCATATCCGTGGTCGTTCCGCCCACGGCGTCCGTTTGCCCGATGTAGAACGCCAGATCCATCCCGTCTACCAGATCCCCGTAGGGGTCGGTCACCAACAGGTCGGTGAAGGGGAAATAAATAGCGGCCGTGGCGAATGCGGCCTGGAGCATGGCGTCGATTGTCGGCGGCGCAGGCGCAACGGCAACCAGATTCTGCTGCGGCACCCACACGGTCATGGTGTTGCCGTCGTAGGAGAACTCGCTCGCCGGCCCCGGACCATTCGATGCGACGAACAGCTTGTCCGGGCGCTGCAGCGCCACTTCGGCCGTGCTGCTGAACTGCAACGGGAGATCGGCGTTCAGCGCCGCCCCCTCCTCTTCGATCAACGCCGCAAATGACAGCGTCTTCGCCGCGGCAAGCACATCGCCCGCCGCTTTCAGGATGTCGAGCGCCTGCTGCTGCAATTGCGTGCTCGGGGGCAGTACGACAGCGGGCTGCGCCGGTGTGGCGGCGAACACCGCCGGCGCCAGGGCCGCGAAAAGCGCCATCAGCCAGACGCTGCGCTGCCTTATGGGATCACGTCTGAGCACAAGCATCTCCTCGATTCCGGACGAATTTAAAACGGCCGCGATGATGCCGAAGCGCGCTGACTAACGCAATTTGGGCAAGCCTTGGAGGCGCCGCTAAAAAGTGTAACCATCGCCTCCACCCTGCATATCCACGGAAATCTCCACGATGATGACGGCGGAACAGTATCGGGCGTCGCTGAACGACGGACGCGAGACGTTTTTCGAGGGCGAACAGGTGTTTGATCTGCCGGGGCATTCCATGCTTGGCATCACCGTCGATTCTGCCGCGCAAGGCTACGCGCGCTTTTACGACCCGACACCCGGCGCCGTGGGCGCGTTCATGAAAGTGCCCCGCTCCGCGCTTGAATTGCGCGAACAGGTTGAACTGCACGAGTCCGTCGATCTGCTCACGCACGTCACCTACGCGTCGATCATGACACTGCTCACGGCGGCCGATCGCATCGAGGCCACGCTGCCGGCAAGCGCCGCGCGAATACGCTCGTATGTGGCGGATGCGCAGGCGCGCGACGTGCGCATTACCCAGTGCATCACGGATGCCAAGGGCGACCGCAGCCGCCGTCCTGCCCTACAGGACGATCCGGATGCCTACGTCAGGGTGGTTAAGCGTACGTCGGAGGGCGTCGTCATTCGCGGCGCGAAACTGCATATCTCTGCCGCTTCGATGGGTCACGAACTGATGACCATCCCCACCAAATCCATGAAGGCGGATGAAGCCGATTACGCGATCGCATGCATGGTTCCCGTGAGCGCCAAAGGGGTGAAAATCGTCAACACCACCTATGCGCCGCGGCACGCCGACACCCGCGATTTCCCGATGTCCAGCCGCCATCACACGCCCGAAGGATTCGTGATCTTCGATGACGTATTCGTCCCCAATGAGCGGGTCTTTCTCGCCGGAGAACACCCCGAACTGGCCTCGATATTCGCGCACTCCCTCGGCCTGTGGGAGCGTCTAGGCGGGCTTTCTGCGATGGCCAGCCAATACGATCGGCTGGTGGGCTTTGCTCAGTTGATCGCTGAAGCCAACGGGCTGGATAAGCAGAGTCATATCAAAGAAAAGATCTCCGAGATGATGATCAACGCGACACTCATTCACGCCAGCCTGGATGCGGCGATCAACAACTGCAGCATCACCTCGGACGGTGCTGCGTTTCCGAACGAGCTGTATACGAACGTCGGCAAGTACCACGGCGCCGCTAACTATTCCCTGATGGTGCGCCACCTGCACGACATTGCCGGCGGCAGCAT
>JAQBCT010000043.1:0-12280 GCA_032124855.1 Gammaproteobacteria bacterium | reverse complement strand
CCCATCAGTTGTCCAGCGTAGATCAGTAAACGCGTACTCACGCCTTCTTCAAGACCGCTCGCTTTCAAATGGCGTACTTTCTCTCCCAATCGGGCTAAATCAAGAGCGGTTTCCACTTCTAAGCTGCTTTCGTGAGCGATGATTTCCGCCTCTTTATCACGCGGCGGATAGGTAAATTCGATGGTGACAAAGCGCTGGCGGGTCGAGTGCTTGAGGTCCTTGAGGGCGCTCTGATAGCCCGGGTTGTAGGAGATCACGAGGAGGAAATCTCCATGAGCCTCGATGAGGGCGCCTTGTTTCTCGATCGGCAGGATGCGCCGATGATCCGTCAGGGGATGGATGAGCACGGTTGTGTCCTTGCGCGCTTCGACGATCTCGTCGAGGTAGCAGATTGCGCCGCTGCGCACCGCGCGAGTGAGCGGGCCATCCATCCAGACGGCGCTATCGCCCTGCAGCAGATAACGTCCAACGAGATCGGTGGCGGTGAGATCCTCGTGGCAACTCACAGTAATCAGCGGATCGGCGAGATGCTGTCGCGCCGATTCGTGCGCCCGGTACAGCCGCCACGTCATATATTCCACAAAGCGCGTCTTGCCGCAGCCCGTGGGACCCTTCAGCAACACCGGCAGGCGTGCTTCGTAGGCGGCTTCGAATACGGCAACTTCATCGGCGAGCGGCAGGTAGTACGGCGCGTCGCGTTCAGCTGCTCGTGTCATGGCACGAATGCCTCGCGGCCACGATGAAATGTGAAGAATGTCTGTCCCGCATTTCGATTCACCAGGCGCCGGCCATACTGCGGATGTTTGAGGCTGCGCACTTCGTGCTCCAGTTCCGCCAGCGGCGCGTGACTGCCGGGATCGACCAGCGCGACAAATCGGTACTGATGCTGATCCGATTCTTCGGTGACGAGGCCGTGCGTGTCGAGCCAATCGTGCGCGGCGGAAAAATTGGCCACGTAGATCGCGATGTGATGCCCATCGTAGTCGCTGGCTGGCGCATCGCTTTCGATGAATCGCAACACCTGACTGGTGCCGATGCTGATGGTTGCAGTACCGGCCTCGACGATCGAGGGCGCGCCGAAGACTTGCTGGTAAAACTGCGCAATGGCACCAGCGCAAGCCGGCGCCACGGCCATGTCCAGGTAGCGGATGCCCAACACCATCGTCGCATCCGGGGCGTGGCAGCGCAGTTGATTGCCCCACGGGCACGTGACGCCGATATGGTCGTCATAAACCTCCCAGCCGAACTGGGTATCTTTGAGTGATCGGCCGACCTGATCCAGACGCCAGCGCAGCTGGTCGAGGTCCGGTACCACGAGTCCGATGTGGCCACGGAAACGTTGCGGCTTGCCGTGCGGCAGATGGAACTGCTGATCACCGGCGTTCACCCACATATTGCTGAAGTTCAAAACGCCGAAGTCCATATAGGGATCCCGGGTGAGTCCCAATGCGGAAACGTAGAACAGCGCGGCAATCTGATGGTCTGGCACCGTCAGATTGAGATGCTCCATGGCGAGAATATTGCCCACGTTCTCCGCGCTGCGATCGAATGTTCTGGCCACGTTCGCCTCCATCGGAATGATCACCGTGCCGGACTCATTAAATCAGAGTTGCTCTGGCTGGGGCGGAAAAAAAGCGGGATAGTGGTGACGGATCAGTGGAGCCATTGATGAATGAAACCGATGAATCGCTGCTCGATGCAACCACTGCATTGGTGCCGGCCTTGTTGACGGCGCTGGATGCACTGGCATTCGCGGGGCGTCATCTGCATCCGCCCCATCTCGCACGGATTGCGTCTGCGCTCGACGGCTTCGATGAGCGCCTGCTGGATGCGCGAGAGCAATTCAACAGCGTGCCATGGCCTGAGGATCTGGGCTTCTTCCGAGGCCAGCTGGTCAGCGCAACAGACGCAGCGTTGACGGCGCTGGAAGGGCTTGCCGCCAGCGCGACCGATCACAATGGCGCGATGCGCGCGTATCGAGCGCTGCGACACAATACGCGCGCGGTCGAGGCGCTGTATCCACTGACCTTCATGCTGCCGAGCGTGAGTCGGTTTTTCCTCGATGCCAGCCGACGCGACGACGACGCGCTCCTGGCGCGCGTGAGCGATGCCGACGCGCTGCGCGACGATGTCGGCATCCTCAACGTGGACAATACGCGCGATGTACGCGGCGGATTCTCGCTCTACGTCCCGGAATACTACGATGCGAGCGCGCGCTGGCCGCTGATCGTCGCGCTGCACGGTGGCAGCGGTCATGGCGCAGATTTTCTTTGGACCTGGTTGCGCGAAGCGCGCACGCGCGGCTGTATCGTCGCCAGCGTCACGTCGCAGGGCGATACCTGGTCGCTGATGAATCCGGAGGTGGATGGTACGCGGCTGCGGCTTCTGGTTGAACGCATTGCGCAGCGCTGGTCGATCGATGCTGATCGCGTGCTGCTCACAGGAATGTCTGATGGCGGTACCTTCAGCCTGCTGACCGGAATGATGCAGCGCGCGCCATTCACGCATCTCGCGCCGATCTCGGGCAGTTTTCATCCGATGTTGCTTGAAGGTGCCGCAGATGTGTCGAGTCTGCCGATCTACCTCGTGCATGGTGCGCTCGACTGGATGTTTCCCATCGACATGGCACGCATGGCCGCTGCAGCGCTGACGGCGGCGGGGGCCGCCGTCACATTTCGAGAGATCGACGATCTGTCGCATACATATCCGCGCGAAGAGAACGTGGCTATTCTGGATTGGCTTGCGCGTCCAGCTTAATGCATGCGTTTGACGCGCAGGTACCACGGCTAGAAGGTTTACACATTTGATCAACACGTACGGTTTGGATGCATGGGCGTGCTGGGCGCCCGGGCTGGAGGATCCGGCGGACTGGCAAGCCTGGATTCGCGGTGAGCGCAGCGTCGTGCGCGACGGCGCCCCGGAGATCAGTGACTTGAAGCCGCTGCAGCGACGCCGCCTGAGTCGCATCGGGCGGGCCGCGTATCTGTGTGGTTCACGCGCGAGTCGTGATCACCCGCCCAGCTGTACGGTCTACTGTTCGGCCCATGGTGAACTGGAACGTTCTGCCGGTTTGCTGCAGAGCATCGCGTCCAACGAGGCGCTGTCGCCGAATCAGTTCAGCCTGTCTGTACACAATGCCATCGCGGGTTTGACCAGCATCTTCAAAGACTGGAGCGGACCTTCATATTCGATAGCCGCGGGCGCGGAAGGGATAGGCAGCGCGTTTCTCGTGGCCGGCGGGGCGCTAACGGATTTGGAAGAGGGCGGTTCAGTTCTGATCATCTGCTACGACGACACGACTCCTGTGCCGTTTTCTGGAGACATCGACAATCCGCCACCGACTGGCGTGGCGATTGCGTTGCGGCTGTCGAAGCCGGAAGCGACGAACGATCGATTGACGGTGGAGCGCGCAGCATCCCAATCGACTGGACTCGAACATTGGGATCAGATCCGCCGTCTAGCGGTGTTTCTGGCCGGCGGTCGGGGCAGTGAACTTGCACTCGAGACCGGGCGGGCTCGTTGGTTGTGGCGGCGCGCGTGATGCGGCGGCTGAACTACTGCTGGCGAGCGTTCGCGACAGCATTCTGCTTCGCCTGTTTCGGTGTCGGTGGGGTCCTGCTCAGCTTGATCTGGACGCCTGCGCTGAGTCTGGTGATACGCGACCCGCGCCAACGGGGGCGCCTGCTGCGACGAACCGTGAGCTTCAGCTTTCGCACCTTCATCGGCCTCATGAACGCGTTGGGGGTATTGGACTACGAGGTGCACGACGGCGATCGATTGCGTGGCGCCGCAGCGTTGGTGGTGGCTTCTCATCCGACGTTGATCGACATCGTTTTCCTGATCGCGCTGATTCCCAACGGCGTCTGCATCGTCAAGCAGCCCTTGCTGAATGGATTGCCGTTCGGACCGCTGTTGCGGGGCGCAGGGTACATCGGTAACGCCGATCCGCAGCGTTCACTTGAAGGGTGTCTGGAACATCTTGCCAATGGCGTGTCTGTCGTGGTTTTCCCGGAGGGATCGCGCAGTGCAAATCCCAAGACGGCCAAGCTCAGGCGCGGCGTTGCGCATCTGGTGATGCGTACGGGTTGTGCACCTGTACCGGTGCAGATTCGTTGTGATCCACCCACGCTCGGACGCACAGATCACTATTACGAGATCCCGCCACGCCGAGTACACTTCACGATTTGCGTAGGAACGCCGATCGAACTCGGCGGTCGGCCACAGTCGGAATCGCAGTCGATCCGTGCACGTGTCCTCACCGAGCAGATCCGGCAATCCCTCACCGAGGAAATGGTATATGGATGATCTGGAAGCCCAGTTGAAGCGGTTGATCATCGAAACGCTCGAACTGGAGGATATCGAAGTTGCGGATATCGTCAGCGAACAACCGTTGTTCGACGAAGCAGACGGACTGGGTCTCGATTCGATCGATGCGCTTGAAATTGGTCTCGCGCTGGCTGAGAAATATGACGTTGAACTCGATGAGGAAGACGAGGCGACCCGGGAGCATTTCCGCTCTGTCGCAAGCCTTGCGAATTTTGTTCGGAACTACCAGACGCGGCGTATCGCGTAGTCATGGCGCGTGGGGAAAGTGATATGCAAGATCGCCCGGCGATACTCGCGCGGCTCAAAATGATCTTCAACGAGCTGTTCGAAATCGACCCCGACTCCGTAACACTGCAGGCGCATCTCTATGAGGATCTGGATATCGACAGCATCGATGCTGTGGATCTGGTTGCGCATCTGCAGATGGTCACGGGACGCAGAATCGAACCGGAACAGTTCAAGGCCGTGCGCAGCGTGGGTGACATCGTGGAGTCGGTCTATCTGCTCCTGAATGACTAGCTTCGGACGTTAACGTGGCGAATGCCGTCCTCGTCGTCTTGACCGTTGTCTATCCGTTTGCTGTTTACTTCCTGCTGGATCGACTCGACGCGCGCACCATCGCGTTCGGCCTGCTGTGCCTGGTTGCGGCACGCCTCGTGGTGCTCAACAGCCGGGTCGCGGCCCCTCAGTACATGCGCTGGATTCTAGCGATCCTCGCGCTGTTCGCGCTGGCCGTTGCGGCTGCTGATTCGCACGCGGCACTGCTGTATTACCCACTCCTGGTGAACGTATTGCTACTGCTGGTATTTGGCTATTCGCTGTTACGTCCGCCCAGCATCATCGAGCGGTTGGCGCGGCTTACGGAGCCCGATTTGCCGGAACGCGCGGTGCGCTATACGCGTGGCGTGACGGCGGTGTGGTGTGGATTCTTCGTACTCAACGGCGCCATCGCCGCCTACACAGCTGCATTTGCAAGCCTCGCCGCATGGAGTCTCTACAACGGCTTTGTTGCCTACATCGCCATGGGTGTGCTGTTCGGTGCCGAATGGCTGGTGCGGCGCCGGGTTCGCGAGTCATGATGACGCGCCTCGCAGATCTAAGCCCGACGAGCCGGTCTGCCGACACTTTGCTTGCGCATGGCCGCGACGGCCGCTTCACCTGGTCGGATTGGGTACGGGCCGTGGCGTATCTCATGCCGCGTATCGAATCACATGGCGGCCAGCGCTGGGCGCTCTACTGCAGCAACACGTTCGAGTTTTCGGTGGGGCTGTGGGCGCTTTGGGCGTGCGCGAAGACGCCGTGGGTACCCCCATCAAACGGGGCTGCGACCGTACAACTCCTGCGCAATCGCGTCGATGGCTTCCTGGGGGAGTTTCCATCAGAGGCGCCATTGGCCGTGATCGCGCGACCCTCCGACGTTGCCGGGCAACCGCGGCAGTTGCTTACCAGCGATGCCGAATTGGTGCTGTTCACATCAGGCTCCACCGGCGAACCGAAGCCCATCCGAAAGTCCGTTGCTCAGCTCGATGCGGAGATCGCGACGCTCGCGGGCGTGTGGGAGCAGCGTGTCGATGGCTCGACCGTTCTGGCGACGGTGAGCCATCAGCATATCTATGGGCTATTGTTCAAACTGCTGTGGCCCATGTGTGCGGGCCGTCCGTATTGGGCGGAGCTTGTGACGGATACCACGCAACTCCGCACGCTGACAAAGCTGCACGCGCCCTGCACGTGGCTGAGTAGCCCGGCGTTTCTGAAACGCACGCCCCAACGGGCGTTTGACGGGGTGCGCGGTGACGACGTGCGTGCGGTATTTTCTTCCGGAGGTCCGCTTCCGTACGGCAGTGCCGCGTTGGTGAGCAATGTCATTGGCGAGCCGCCGTTGGAAGTCTATGGCAGCACAGAGACGGGCGGAATCGGCTATCGGCAGCAGCACTCGGCGAACGCTCCGTGGCTGATATTCCCTGGTGTGGAAATTGCCGTTTCCGGAGACGACGTGATGATGGTGCGCTCGCCGCACCTCGATGATCGCGGCTGGCAGGCGTCAGGAGACAGGGGCGAACTGCTCGAGGAGGGGCGATTTCAATTGGGTGCGCGCGCGGATCGCGTGGTCAAGATCGAAGAAAAGCGCATCTCGCTCACGTCGATTGAGACTGCGATCCTGAGGCACACAGGTGTGGCGGCATGCCGTTGTATCCTGCTGCCGGGCCGCCGTGATGTTGTTGCCGCTGCGGTGGTTCTGAACACCGCGGGGTATCGCGCGATGCACGCTTCAGGACAAGCAGCGTTCGTCTCGTCGCTGCGACGCGGTTTGCGCGATGTGGTGGAATCCGGCGCGCTGCCTAGGCGCTGGCGTTTTGTGGACGCGCTGCCCAGCAATGACATGGGCAAGTTGATTCATACGGACATTGCGCGTCTGTTCGACAGCAAGCCGGCCGATCGTCATCCCGTACCGCGGGTGGATTCCATCAATGAGAACGCCGTTGAACTGAGTTTCGTTCTCGACGCGAACGGATGGTTTTTTGCGGGACATTTTCCCGACGCGCCCGTGCTGCCTGGCGCACTTCAACTGCTCTGGGCCATTCGATTCGCGCGCCAGCATCTTGGCGTCGACGGGCAGTGGAACGGGCTCGAAGCGATCAAGTTCAGTTCGGTGATTCGTCCAGGTGATGTGGTGGGATTGCACCTGAGCATGACCGCCGCCGGGAAGCTGGCGTTCCGCTACACGGCCAATGGACGCACCAGCAGTGCGGGTCGATTCACGCGTGACTGAATCCTTCAGACCCTGCTTCATCATTCCCGTGTACAACCACGCATCCGGGCTGCGCTGCACCATTGCCGCGCTGGCGCACATGGGTCTGCCGTGCATCGTGGTGGACGACGGCTCGGAGCGAGAATGCGCCAGCGCTGTGGCCGCGCTGACGCAGCAGCATGTCTGGATCGAGACGATTCGGCGCCACCACAACGGCGGTAAGGGAGCGGCCGTGAAGGACGCACTGCGGCGTGCCTTCTTCCGCGGTTACTCCCACGCGTTGCAGATCGATTCCGATGGCCAGCACAACATCGACGATGTTGCCGCATTCCTCGCGGCAGCGGCGGCACAGCCGCTCGGTGTCGTCACCGGGTCGGCGCGCTTTGATGCATCGGTGCCGCGCGTGCGAGAGATCTTCCGGCGGTTCACGCAACTGTGGGTACATATCAATACGTGGTCGATGCAGATCGAGGATTCCATGTGTGGCTTTCGGGTATACCCGATCGCGGAGACCATCGCCGTCATTGATCAGCAGCATACGGGCGATCGAATGGAATTCGACATCGAGGTGCTGGTGAAACTGAAGTGGCGCGGCACTCGCGTGACCTGTGTGCCCACGTTGGTGCGATATCCGCCCGATGGCGTCTCGCACTTCAGCCTGCTGCGCGACAACGCATTGATCTCGTGGATGCATGCGCGGTGCTTCTTCGGCATGCTGGTGCGCGCGCCATTGTGGGCCGCGCGACGATTGCGACGGCCGGTTGGGACACTGTGAATCGAATGCACTGGGCGGAAATTCGCGAGGCGGGATCGTTCTGGGGATTGCGTCTGCTCGTTGTGATCTACAAGGTTGCCGGCGCACCGGTGCTGCGGCTGATTCTGTACCCGCTGGTAACCTACTTCTTCCTCAGCAACCGAACGGCCCGCAATGCATCGCTGGAATATCTGGGGCAGCTGGCGAGCTTCGATCCCACCATTGGCATCAAACCCTCGCTGGCGACGAGCTACCGGCATTTCCTGAGTTTCGCGGCCAGCCTGCTCGATCGGGTTGGCGCGTGGATGGGCCGGATGCAGCTGGATGATCTGATGCTCAGCGGTCACGACGAGCTGATTGCTGCGGCGGAGAATCGCACCGGCGCGCTGCTGTTCGGGGCCCATCTGGGCAGCCTGGAGGTCAGCCGGGCATTGTCTCGGCTGCGACCCAATATTCGCTTGAATGTCCTCATCCACACGCTGAACGCGGCGAAGTTCAACCGGGTGTTGCGCGCCGTCAGCCCGAGCGCGCAGCTGGAGCTGATCGAGGTGACGCAAATCAATCCGGCGGTTGCAATTCGCCTGCAGCGCAAACTGGCACGTGGTGAGTTCATCGTGATCACAGCCGATCGGATTCCGGTGGGCAGCGGGCGGGTCTCGCGCGTTTCGTTCCTGGGCAAGCAGGCCTCCTTTCCACAAGGACCGGTGCTGCTGGCGGGCCTGTTGAAGTGTCCCGTATTCACGTTGTTCTGCATCAAAGAGCCAGGTGGCTACCGCTTGCACTGCGAGGCGTTTGCGCAGCGCATTACGCTCAACCGCGATGGGCGTGGCCGCGCAATCGATGCAGTCGTGCAGCGCTTCGCGGCGCGCCTGGAGCGCTACTGTGTGGCGGCGCCGCTGCAGTGGTTCAACTTCTACCCGTTCTGGGCGGATGCGCCTGTGCAAGGCGATGCCGATGATGCGAGGGCTGCATCGTGACACCCGAGCAATGGCGCAGCAGCGTGACAATCGACGTGCCGTTTTACGATACCGATGCAATGGGAATCGTCTGGCACGGCAACTACGTGAAGTACTTCGAAGTGGCGCGCTGCGCGCTGCTGGATTCCATCGATTACGGTTACACCGAGATGCGCGAATCCGGTTACGTGTGGCCGGTCATTGATCTGCGCGTGCGCTACCCCGGCGCGGTGGTATTCGCCCAGAAGATCATCGTGCGGGCATCGATCAAGGAGTATCTGCATCGGCTCGGGATCGCATATCTGATCACGGATGCGGTGACCGGCAAACGCCTGACGCGCGGCACGACGCATCAGGTGGCGGTGCACGTGGCTACGCACGAAACATGCTTTGCTTCGCCGCCAATCCTGCTGGAGAAACTGGGTGTCGCCGCGCCATGAAACGCTGGATGGTCTACCTCTGGCTGTGCATGGCGGCGCTGATGGCGAGCGCGGCTCACGCGGATGATGCGCTGCTGAGACAACTAGAGGAGCGGCTGGGCCGGCAGTCGTGTACCACCGGCACGTTCGTGCAAACCGCTCGGGTTGCCATCCTCAACGAACCCGTGGTGTCGCGCGGCCGGTTCTATGCGGATGCGGGCACCGGCATCAGCTGGCATGTGGATGCGCCCATTGCGGTGCAGTTCCAGTTCGTCAGCGCAGCCGCTTCGGCGCAACCCGGTGCCTCGCGCGGTGCCATTGCGTGGGTTGCGCGAATCCTGAACGCGGTATTCACCGGCGAGCTGGGCACGTTGCAACAGATGTTCAACATCAGCGGCACGACGCAGGCGTCGCGCTGGACGCTCGCACTGTCACCAAAGACATCGGCACTGCGCCGGTTCGTTTCGACTATTTCGGTCGAAGGGGCTGACGCGATCAACGCCATTCGCATCGAACAGGCGGACGGCGACTCGATTGAAATCGTCTTCTCCGATATCGCGCACCCCGACGAGCTGCCGGAGGCGATTCTCGATGAGTTCAAGCCTCACGCGTAGTCTGCGACTGCTCGGCTGGGCTGTGACCGTCGCGCTGTGCGTTGCGTTCATTGCGCATCGCTTCGACACGGCCGATCCGCTCGAGACAGATTTCCTCGCCTTGTTGCCGGATGCGCGCATCGATGTTGTTGAACAGGCTGCGCAGACGCGCCTCTCAGATGATGTGGGGCGCCAGATCATTTTTCTGCTGGGCGCGGATACGCCCGAGGTGGCTGTCGCGGCTGTCGATCAGTTGACGGTGGCGCTCGCTTCGAACCCGCTTTTTGCGGTGATGCCGGCTACGGCAGGTGATGACTTCAAGGCGCGCTTTGAGCAGCTGTTCGAGTTCCGATTTCAATTGCTTGCGCCCCAGACGCGTGGCCAGCTGACTGCGGCGCCGGGCGAGCTCATCCGCGGCGCAAAGGAAAATCTGTTCGGGCCGTTTGCCGGAATCGCGCTGCGACAAATGGCTACGGATCCGGTGGGGCTTTTCGCGGCGTACGTCGATCAGTTCATGCCGGTGGGTGTAGAGCTGTATGAAGGGCGCGTGCCGCTCGTCTACGCTGAGGGAAAGGCCTGGGCGATCGCCACGCGTCAATTTTCGCATTCGAGTTTTGCGCTGACGCAATTGCGCGAATTGGGTCTCCAGGTGCATGCACTTCGCGAGCAGCTGGCGCGCGGCGATATCGAACTGCTGGTAACCGGCATGCCGCTGTTTGCGGCGGACGGCGAGGCGCGCGCGCGCGGCGATATCTCGGTGATCGGTCTGGGTTCGCTGCTGATGATTGCGATCATGATGGTCGTGGTATTCCGCTCCGCTGTACCGCTGCTGCTGGCCGTCGGGTCAATCGTCACGGGCATCGTCGTTGCACTGGCGATTTCGTTGCTGGTATTCGAACGCCTTCACGTACTGGCATTGGTATTCGGCGCGTCGCTTGTTGGGGTGAGCATCGACTATGCGTTGCACTATCTGTGCGACGGCTTGCGCGATGCGCGGTGGCGCGGCGCGGATGGGGTGCGGCATATCTTTGCGGCGACGCTGCTGGGTTTATGCACGACAGTGCTGGCTTACGCGAGCATTGCGGTGGCGCCGTTCCCGGCACTGCGGCAGATCGCAGTGTTTTCCGTCGCCGGTCTGATCGGTGCCTGGACCACAGTGATCTGCATCCTGCCTGCGCTGGCGAAGCCGTGGCTGCGCTCGCCCAGGTGGCCGATTGCACTGGCGCTTGGTTATGCGCAGCACTTTCCCGCGCTGCGCACGCAACGCGTGGCGACGCTCGTGCTGCTATCCATGACGGCCGTGGGTGGTGTGATGGTCGGCGTCACTCCCGTGGATGATGTACGCACCCTGCAGGGCGCATCACGTGAACTGCTTGGGGAGACGGAGCGTATTGGCGCCATCGTGCCTCTGTCGCGTGATAGTCAGTTCATTCTCGTGCGGGGTGCCGATCCGGCGCAGACGCTGGTGCGGGATGCGGCGACGGCGGTGGCGCTCGATGCGCTGGTGACCGCGGGGCGCCTGCGCGGCTTCTCTGCACTGGCGCAGGTATACCCCAGCGTGTCCTTGCAGCAGGACAACTACGCGCGCCTCAAAACTGCCTACTACGATTCGGGATCGATTGATGAGCTGTTCAACGCCGTGCACGTGCGCGACGAGGTGCGCCAGCGACATCTGGCGGAATTCGCGCAGGCACAGGAGAAGCAGGTTGAGCTGGCGCGCTGGCTAAAAAGCGTCGGTACACCTTGGAATGCGTTGTGGCTTGGCTGCCCAGCGCAATGTGCGTCGATCATTACGCTGTCCGGGTTCGCGCGCCTGACCGGCGATGATCTGGCGCGCCTGCGCGCGCTGCCGGGCGTGACGGTGGCGGATCGTGCAGCGACGATCACCGATATTCTCGCGCAACACCGCGTCGCGGCCGTGGAATTGCTCTGCGCCGCATTTGTGATCGCCGCCGCGTTCATGTGGATTCGATTCGGTCTGGCGTCGGCGCTGCGAATCATCGCGGTGCCATTGGGCGCGGTCGCGTTGTCGCTGAGCATTGTCGGCGCCACCGCCAGCATCAATCTCTTCACCATCTTTGGGCTGGTGCTGGTGGTCGGGCTGGGATTCGACTATGCGATCTTTCATCACCTGAAGGGACGCAACGACGGTCCTGTGGCGCTCGGCGTGCTGCTGTCTGCATTGACGAGCCTGTTCGCGTTCGGTCTGATGTCCGCCAGCAGCACGTCTGCGGTGAGCAATTTTGGGGTAGTGCTGGCATTGGGCACCGCCGCGTCCTATCTGCTGAGTCCCATCGCGGCACGGCCGTTGCAAAGTTCAGGGGGAGAGAAGTGAACAGCTCGGATGTGCTGATCATCGGCGCGGGCCCTGCTGGCACCGTTGCCGGCGCCCTGCTGGCCCGTGCCGGCCGGTCCGTCACCGTACTCGAGCGGGCGAAGTTTCCGCGCTTTTCCATCGGTGAAAGCCTGCTGCCGCAGTCCAT
>JAQBCT010000042.1:0-27093 GCA_032124855.1 Gammaproteobacteria bacterium | reverse complement strand
ATCCCCGCGAACGCCGCGCTCGCGGTGGTGGCGTACTACCTGCTGCGCAATCTCGAGAACGTGCTCGTCGTCCCCGTCTAGAAAAACTGGACTGAGAGTGCTGTTTGCGTTGCGCGCGAACGATCGTCATCGCCCCAGTATCGTGTTCCACAAGGCAACGGTCGGGTCGGCATCGATGCGTCGCGCTTCGATGGCGCGATTCAAATGCAGTTGTGCCGGTGCGGTCGCATCGTAGGCGGGCCAGTGCGCGGGCGGTGCTCCGTGGCGGGCGAAGTGCCCCCACAGCGCCATGAGCTGGTTTGACAGCTGCGTGGCGTCGCTTCCGCTACCGACGAATTTGGCGGTGGTGCGCAGATCGAAGTTCCCGAATACGAATGGAATCTCGACCGCGTGGGTGGCGCCGAGCCAGCCGCCCAGCGCAGGCGATGGCCAGTCGAATTGATACAGCCACGTGTTGCGGCCGCGTGCGTCGGCATAGCGCAGCATCGGCCGGCGAAAGCGCAGTTCGGTGTCGATATCCGCCAGCATGGCTGCATTCGGATTGCGCGGATGCGTTCCCACCGAGCGATAGTGGTCGATGATGCGAGCAACCGTTGAACGCGACACCGCGATGCTGCGTTCCGCGAGACGTCGTTCGAGATGTTGCACGAGCGCTGCATCGGAAACTCTCAAGTTCGGCCGCACGTACAGACGGTGCTCCTGCGCGTTCATCCCCATGATCAGCGGAATGTCAGCGCCGTGCGGAGCTGCGGCGGCCTGCACGGGGTGCTGGGGCAGCCACGTGCCGTCGACGAACGGGCGCAACGGTGTGGCGCGGTGCTGCGGCCGCAGTCGCTCGATCGTCTTGCGTTGCGCAATCAGCAGCGCTGCGATGTCGGCGTCGTCGGGATTGCTGCCCAGTTCGGCGCGAAGCGTTGCCGCGGTTTCAGCAGCCTGCGTCGCGCTGCCGACATTGTCGGCCGCTCCGCTCTGCGCGATGGCGCGATGGAACAAGCCCTGTGCGGCCGGGCATGCCAACAGATTACAGACACTCATCGCGCCAGCCGACTCGCCGACGACCGTGATGTTGCGCGGATCACCGCCAAATGCGGCGATGTTCTGCGCCACCCAGCGCAGTGCCGCTATCTGGTCTGCCAGGCCGACGTTGGCCGCGTGCAGGGGCGCGAATCCCCACAACCCCAGCCGATAATTGAACGTCACGACCACCATATCCTGCTGCAGCGCCAGCGCGCCGCCGTCGAACAACGGATCGGCCGCGTCACCGTAGATGAAGCCGCCTCCGAATATCCAGACGAATACCGGGCGCGCCGCACCCTTCCGGGCGGGCACGAAGACATTGACGTACAGGCAATCCTCTGACGTGTTCGTGGCGCCGCGCATTCCCAGCCCGATCGCGGGTGGTTGCGATGGTGCCGCAGCCGCCACTGTCGCGGAACGCTCGCCACTCCAGGGCGGTAGCGCCTGCGGCAGTGTGAAACGGTTGGTGGCATTAATTGGCGCGGCGAACGGGACACCCAGGAATCGTGCCACACCGTCCGCTACCGAGCCGCGCAACCTTCCGGCGGCGACTTCAATTCGCATCGAGGCTCTCGGCTTCGCACCAGCGCTGCAGCGCATTCACCCACAACGCATCGTCGTTCAGACACGGCACCAGCGTTAGCGACTCGCCGCCTGCCGCGAGGAATTGTTCCCGTCCGCGAATTGCAATCTCCTCCAACGTCTCGAGATTATCGGCGACGAACGCGGGGCAAACGACAGTGAGGTGCCGGATTCCCTCTCTGGGCAGCGATTCGAGCAATGTGTCGGTGAAGGGCGCCAGCCAAGGCAGTCTGCCAAGGCGGGATTGAAAGCTGACGCGCCATTGATCGGGTCGCAGTTGCAAGTGCCCGGCTACGCCGCGCGATGTGGCAAATACCTGGTGGCGATAGCAGGTGGCGTGCGCGCTCGATGGCGTTTCACAGCAATTGGCTTGCTGCAGACAGTGACCACCCGTGGGATCAGCGCTGCGCAGGTGGCGCTCCGGCAGCCCGTGGTAGCTGAACAGCAACAGCTGTGACTTTGCCGGCATGTGCTGCCTAACCGACGCAGCAAGGGCGCGTAGATAAGATGGCTCGGCGTAGAACGGTGGTAGCACTCGCAGTCGTGCAGTGGCGTCGAGCCGCTTCAGCTGATCGCGCGTCGCCTCGATGGTGGTGGTGCGCGTCGAGTCGGCATGGTGCGGGTACAGCGCGATCAGGAGAATGTCGTTCGCACCCGCCTGCGACAGTCGCTTGAGTGCGTCTCCAATAGACGGCCGTCCATAGCGCATCGCCAGTTCGACGGGCGAATCCGTGCGCGCAGCGAGCGCGTCGCGCAGTGCCGCTGAGTGACGCAGCAGCGGCGAGCCCGTCGGCTCCCAGATGCGGCGATATGCGCGCGCCGTGGCGCGCGGCCGAAACGGCAGAATGAACAGCGATACGATGAGTTTTCGAATCAGCCACGGCGAGTCGATGACGAACGGATCCATCAAGAACTCGTGCAGGTAGCGTCGCACGTCTGCAACTGAGGTGCTTGCGGGTGAGCCGAGATTGACGAGCAGCACGCCACGTGTGTGTGTTGGCACCGCTTTCCTTGGTTGGTCCAAAGGGATGAGATAGTATCCGCGCTCTTTTTCGATGTCATGAACGATGACGGTTATCATCGATTACGACGCCGGCAATCTCCGCAGCGTGCAGCGGGCGTGCGCGGAGGTGGGACTCGCGGCGCGGATTACGCGTGACGCCGCCGAGGTGGCCCGTGCGGACCGCATTATCTTTCCGGGTGTCGGCGCAGCAGGCAGCGCCATGAAGAGTCTCGCGGCGGCCGGTTTGGACGTTGCGCTGCGCGATGCACTGACAGCTGGAACGCCATTGCTGGGCATTTGCCTGGGTTGCCAGATTTCCCTGAACCACTCTGAAGAATCCGACACACCCACGCTGGGACTGATCGCCGGGCGCGTGTTGCGATTTCGGCTGGATGATCCCGCGCTGAAAATTCCGCACATGGGCTGGAACGAGGTGCGCGTGGTGAAGCCGCATCCCTTGCTGGCTTCAGTAAAGCCCGGTGACGAGTTCTATTTCGTGCACGCCTACTATCCCGTACCAGACCATTCTGATGATGTGTACGCCGAAACAGACTACGAGCGCACCTTCGCCAGTGCGTTGGGGCGCGACAACTACTTTGCCACGCAGTTTCACGCCGAAAAGAGCGGTCGTGTGGGCCTCGAATTGTTGGCGCGATTCGCGCGTTGGGATGGCAAGTCATGCTGAGCAAGCGTTTGATTGCCTGTCTCGATGTACGCGATGGAAAACTGGCAAAGAGCGTGCGCTTCGTCGATACGCGAGACATCGGTGATCCGGTGGAGAAAGCCCGCGAATATTATGCCGATGGCCTGGATGAGTTGGTTTTCTACGACATCACGGCATCCAGTGATAAGCGACGCATCATGCTGGACGTGGTTGAGGCAGTCGCTGCCGAGGTTTTTATTCCGCTGTCGGTTGGCGGCGGGGTACGCAGCGTTTCCGACGCCACCGATCTTCGCCTGGCCGGTGCGGAAAAAATCAATCTCAACACGGCAGCCGTAGAGCGCCCCGCGTTGATTGCCGAATGCGCTGAGGCGGTGGGGAATCAGAACATCGTGCTGTCGATGGATATTAAATCGGTGGCTGTCAGCTCAACGTGTCCATCGGGTTACGAAATTGTCACGCACGGTGGCCGCACTGCGCGGGGTCTGGATGCGCTGATGTGGGCGCTGGAAGGTGAGCGGCTCGGCGCGGGCGAACTGGTCATCAATTCCATCGACGCGGACGGCACCCGGAAGGGTTATGAGTTGCGTCTCACGCGGCTGCTGGCAGAGGCGGTGCGCATTCCTGTCATCGCTTCCGGCGGCGCGGGGTGCCCCGAAGATCTTTATGACGCGTTGACGCAGGGCAAAGCCGATGCGGCGCTCGTGGCTTCGATGGTGCACTTTGGTGACTACCGCGTGAGCGAGCTGAAGACCTATCTATCCGGGCGCGGCGTGAAGATGCGAATGAGCTGGTGACCCCATGAAAAGGAGGATCGAGCCGTGAAAGCAATTCTGGTGAGAGACAACGCACTGCACTGGAGCGATGTGCCCGACGTCGTGCCAGATGTGGGTGAAGTGCTGATCAAAAACCACGCCACCGCGATCAATCGTGCCGATCTCGCCCAGCGCGGCGGTGCCTATCCGCCACCGCCCGGTGCCAGCACGATCCTGGGACTGGAATGTGCAGGTGAGGTGATCGGCGTGGGTGAGGGCGTGTCGCGCTACAAGGTGGGTGACCGGGTATGCGCGCTGCTGGCCGGCGGCGGCTATGCCGAATTGGTCAACGTGCCGGCAGGGCAGGTGTTGCCGATTCCGCGCGGCATGAATTTCACGGATGCGGCCGCATTGCCGGAGGTATTCGCAACCGCATATCTGAATCTGTTCGGGGAGGGCCGCCTTGCATTGGGTGAACGCGTGCTGCTGCACGCCGGTGCCAGCGGTGTTGGCACTGCGGGTATTCAGTTATGCCGGATGAACCACAGCCCGTGTTTCGTCACAGCTGGCAGTGACGAAAAGATCGCGCGCTGTGTTGCGTTGGGTGCGGCCGGCGGCTCGAATCGGCATAACGAATCGTTCGCCGAGCAGGTGCCGCAGTGGACAGATGGCAATGGTTTCGACGTCATTCTCGACCCTGTCGGGGCGCGCTACCTGCAATCGAATCTGCAGAGCCTGAATCGTGACGGCCGCCTGGTGATCATCGGCCTGATGGGCGGTGCCAGCAGCGAACTGCCACTCGGGCTGATGATGATGAAGCGCCTGCGGATCATTGGTTCGACGCTGCGCGCACGCTCCATCGGCGCGAAGTCGGCAATCATGGACGACTTGCAGCGCACCGTGTGGCCCCGGCTCGAAGAGGGCGTGATCAAGCCGATCGTCGAAACAGTCATCCCCATTGCAGAGGCCGATCGGGCGCACGCGCTGGTGGCCGCCGATCAGACATTCGGCAAGGTGGTGATGTCGATCGATTAGAATCGCGAGACGGAGGGCGGAGGATTTACACCGACCCCAGCCTCTCCAACCCCTGCCGCTGCTGTTGCAGCGTGGCGATGGCCTGGGTGACTTCCGCGGCGCGATCACGTTCTTTAGCGACCACCTCCGCAGGCGCCTTGGCGACAAACCCCGCGTTGTTGAGTTTGCCTTCGATGCGCCCCAGCTCCTGAGTCCGTCGCTCGATTTCCTTCTCCAGGCGACGGCGTTCTGCGGTCACATCGATGAGGCCCGCAAGCGGCACGAGCAATTTCAGCTCGCCCACCAACGCCATGGCGGCGGGGGGTGGATCGGCCGCTGCGTCGAGCCATTCAATGCGCTGAAGCTTGGCCATCCGCGTGAGCAGTGTCTGCGTGGCGTCGAGCCATTTGCGATCGGTAGCGCCGCCGCCCTGCAGCAACAGCGGGATGGCGGTGCCCGGCTTGATATCCATCTCGCCCCGGATGTTTCGAATACCCATCACAACACCCTTCAGCCACTCAACGGCGGCCTCGGCATCGAGATCCGTCTGCAGATCGGCGGGCTCCGGATAGGGCGCCAGCATGATCGTCTCGCCAGCGACGCCGGTGAGGGGCGCCACACGCCGCCACAATTCCTCGGTGATGAACGGTACGATGGGGTGTGCGGCGCGCAGCAGCATCTCCAGCACGCGCAACAGACATTGACGGGTGCCGCGCTGCAATTTCGGATCCGCCCCTTCGTCCCACAGCAGCGGTTTGGTGAGTTCCAGATACCAGTCGCAGTACTCATGCCAGGCGAAGTCATAGATCACACCGGCCAGAATATCGAATCGATACGTGGCAATGGCGCGCTCGGCGTCGGTGAGCATGCGTTGCAGGCGTGATGTGATCCATCGATCCGCAAGCGTTTGCTCGACCTCGCCGCGCAGATCGGCGGACTCGGTATTCATCAGCACGAACTTTGTGGCGTTCCACAATTTATTGCAGAAGTTGCGATAGCCTTCGATGCGTTTCAGATCGAAGCGGACGTCTCGGCCCGTGGAGGCGAGCGCGCAGAACGTGAAACGAAGCGCATCCGTTCCGTATGACGGTATGCCGTCCGGGAAGTCGCGCCGCGTCGCCTTTTCGATACCCTTGGCCATTTGCGGCTGCATCAGGTTTTGCGTGCGCTTCGCAATGAGATCGGTCAATGAGATTCCGTCAACCAGATCGAGCGGATCGACCCCGGTGCCGCGGCTCTTTGACATCTTTTTGCCGTCTGCATCTCGCACCAGGCCGTGCATGTAGACCTTGCGAAATGGCACTTCCCCGGTGAAATGCAGCGTCATCATGATCATTCTGGCAACCCAGAAGAAAATGATGTCATGACCTGTGACGAGCACGTCCGTGGGGTGAAAAGTTTCAAGCTCGACGGTCTTCTCCGGCCACCCCAGCGTACCGAAGGTCCACAGGGCAGAGGAGAACCAGGTTTCCAAAACATCATTGTCGGGCGTCAGCGCAACGTCGCCGCCGAGGTGGTATTTCGTGCGCACCTCGGACTCGTTGTGGGCGACGTAGATATTGCCAGCGGTGTCGTACCACGCAGGAATGCGATGGCCCCACCATTGCTGTCGGCTGATACACCAGTCGCGGATATCGCGCATCCATGCGAAGTAGATGTTTTCATACTGCTTCGGGATGAATTCGATTTCACCGCGCACCACTGCCGCGATGGCGGGTTTGGCCAGCGTGTCGATGGCTACGAACCATTGATCCGTGAGCAACGGTTCGATCACCGCCCCCGACCGATCACCGCGCGGAACTGTCATCGCATGCGGTTCGATTGTGTCCACCAGGCCCGCCGCCGTGAGATCGGCGACGACCACACGCCGCGCCTCGAAGCGCTCCAGTCCCCGGTAGGCCTGCGGCACCGTATCGTTGAGGTGCGCATCCAGGGTGAAAATGTTCACGAGCGGCAGGCTGTGGCGCGCGCCCACTTCGTAGTCGTTGAAGTCGTGAGCCGGCGTGATCTTCACGCATCCCGTGCCGAATTCCGGGTCGACGTGCGTATCTGCCACGATGGGAATGTCCCGTTCGGCCAGCGGCAGACGCACGCGCGCGCCAACGAGGTGGTGATAGCGCGGATCATCAGGATGTACCGCAACTGCCGTGTCGCCCAGCATGGTTTCCGGACGCGTCGTTGCCACCACCAGATAGTCGCGGCCATCGAGCGTCTTTGCGCCATCACAAAGCGGGTATCGGAAGTGCCACAGGCTGCCCTGCTCGTCTGTGTTCTCCACCTCGAGATCCGAGATGGCGGTCTGCAGCGACGGATCCCAATTCACCAGCCGTTGCCCGCGATAGATCAGGCCCTCGTCGTACAGGCGCACGAACACTTCAATGACGGCGCGCGAAAAACCCTCGTCCATGGTAAAGCGGTCGCGGCTCCACGCCAGCGACGAACCCATGCGTCGCAGCTGTTCGGAGATGGCGCCACCCGATTCATGCTGCCACTCCCAGACTTTGTCGATGAATGCATCGCGCCCCAGACTCGCCTTGTCCAGGCCCTGGCTCTGCAGTCGTCGCTCCACGAGCATCTGGGTTGCGATGCCCGCGTGGTCGGTGCCCATCTGCCATAGCGTGCGGTCGCCCTTCATCCGTCGATAGCGGATCAACGCATCCATGATCGTGTGCTGGAACGCATGGCCCATGTGCAGCGAGCCGGTTACGTTGGGGGGCGGGATCATGATGCAGTACGGCGTGCCGTTGCCGGATGGTTCGAAGTGGCCAGCGCTTTCCCACTCGCGGTATAACGACTGTTCGATGGCGTGCGGGTCGAAGCTATTCTGCATGGTCGTCTTCATCGGTGAGCGCATTTCGAAATCGTGTCATCTCGTCCTCGAACGTCGCAAGCAACGCGGCGCGCAACTCGCCGACTCGTGCGGAAACCGACTCGGCCAGCCATGCATCGAGGGTGTGGTCGAGGCGCTGCTTCAACGCCTCGGTGAAGGCATCGGCGTGTTGTGGCGCCCACGCTTTGGCGCCTGAGTGTCCCGCCATCGCGACACGCGCGTCATTCAGAATCTGCTGCGTGCTGCTGCGCCATGTGTCGCCGAGTAGCCCCTTGATGGTGTCATCGGCGAGACCCACGCGCCCGCGGGGCGTCGCGTCGTCGAGTGATACCCGGCGGGCCACCAGGTCTTCGTTGACCGCCAAGGTGCCATCCACCATGTCGTCGAGCATGGGCACTTCGCTTCTGTCCTCGCGCAGTGGTGGTGCTGGGATCTCCAGCAACGAACGGATCGACTCCAGATCGCCGAGCAGGGTGTTCTGCATTTCGGTGTCCCGGGTCGCAGACTTTCGTTTCATCAGCGGTCTTCCCACTGATCGAGTGCGTGATGAAAGAGAGGATAGCCGCGGTCGCGGTAAAACGCGTAGCGATCGCGGCCGTCGCCTTTGAGTTGTCCAACCACGATTTCGGCGACGCGTTCGAAGCGGCCGAAAAATGGCGGAATGGCGCCGCCGAGATTAATGAGCAGTTGATCGGCGCCACCGGCTGGCTCGGCGTGATCGATCAACACGCGGGCGCTCGCGGCGCTCGTCTCACCCGCGATGCCGTGGGGAAGAAATCGTTGCTCCGGGTAGGCCCACATCAGCGCGTCGAGGTCGGCGCTCGCAGCGCGGTCCTGTACGTGGATGTGTACGCGCGTACCGGCAGCGACGGCTCTGTGTGCAAGCCGGCAGGCGAAGCGGCGCCGCGCTTCAAGATCAACGTCAGGGAGCACGTAAAAGTCGATGCGGGTCATGCGCAATCACTGTTGATCTGGCTGCTACGGGTCACTACTACAGCTGGTTCAGTATGTACTGAAACAATAGCGGCACGGGACGGCCGGTTGAACCCTTGGCGGCGCCGCTCGAATAGGCGCTGCCGGCGATATCCAGGTGGGCCCAGCTGAATTGTTTGGTGAACCGCGACAGGAAGGCCGCCGCAACGCTGGCACCGCCGTCGCGCCCGCCTACGTTGGCCATGTCGGCGAAATTGCTCTTCAGGGGTTGCTGGTAGTCGTCCCACACAGGCAGCCGCCAGGCGCGATCCCACACGAATTCGCCAGCGTCGAGCAGGCGCTGCGCCAATGCGTCGTCGTTGGCGAATAGTCCGTTCGCATGTGGCCCCAGTGCGACGACGCACGCGCCCGTGAGGGTTGCCACGTCGATGACCGCCTTCGGCTTGAAGCGTTCCGCGTAGGTCAACGTATCGCACAGCACCAGCCGCCCCTCGGCGTCGGTGTTGAGAATCTCGATTGTCTGTCCCGATAGAGAGGTGACCACATCGCCCGGCCGAGACGCGCGACCGCTGGGCATATTCTCGGCAGCCGCCACCAGTACGGTGAGATTGATAGGCAGCCCCGCATCGCGTACCGCGAACAATGTGCCGAGCACGGCGGCAGCGCCGCACATATCGAATTTCATCTCGTCCATGGCGGCACCCGGTTTCAGGCTGATGCCACCGGTGTCGAATGTAATGCCCTTGCCCACGAGCACGATCGGCGCCTGTTTCGTCGCTGCACCTCGGTACTCGACGATGATGAGTTTGCCGGGTGTGTCGCTACCCTGTGTCACTGAAGTGAACGCGCCCATGCCCAGCTTCGCCAGTACGCGCTCGTCGATCACGCGCGTTCGAACGCGCGTGTGCCGTGCAAGGCCGCGTGCCTGTTGTGCCAGGTAGGATGGATTGCAGACGTTGGGTGGTTGATTGCCGAGGTCGCGGGCGAATGCCATGCCCGCATCCAGCGCCTGGGCATGCTTCACGGCGTTACGCAGCGCAGTGCGGCCGCGCGCATCTCCGTGCAGAGCGATGCCACGGATCGATGTCGCGGACGTCTCGTCTGGCCGCTTGGCCGCTGCGAAGCGATACAACTGCGCGCTCAGCAGCGCCGTCGCGACCCGCGCGCGCTGATAGGCGTCGTAGCCTGCCACGTTGAATCCGCTGAGCGCGAGCACGGCATCCCGGGCTGGCGCAGATTTCAGGACGGTTCCGACGGCAGAAATGGCACGTCGAAACTCTGCTGCGGTGAATGCGCCGTCGCGGCCCGCGCCGACGAGCAGCAGTCGCCGCACTGGATTTACCGGCCGGGTCGTGGTGGGCAGTACGATCAATTGCACGCGTCCGGGCTTGTCGACAAAGTCGCTGCTCGCTGCGACGAAGTATTCCGTCAGGCCGAGTTGCGTCATGAGCGTGCGTGCAGTGGTCGATGTCGCAATCAGACAATCGGTTTTCACCGCGCGCAGCGCGCCCGTTTTCGTCGAATATTTCATCGGTTCAGCCTTATGGGTCCAGGCGGGTTTCAGTTGCAGGAAGTCGATGCCAGCGCGCGAGTTTAATTCAAAACCCGTGGTGTTTCAGGCGCTGCCGCGGCCCGCCAGACGACTCAATGGCGGCGCAAATACGTCACGTGCGATCGGGACAGCATATCCGGCCAGGTGCGACGATCCGGATCGATGTACATCCACAGATAGCCGACGCCTAGTGTTGCGAATGACAGCAGCGCGCCAACGAAGCGCAACAGCGCCTGATTGAGCCGCAGCGGGGTCGCGTCGTCATTCTCCACGCGCAGATCCCACGCGAGCATGCCGATGGTCTGGCCCCGCCATACCCAGAAGTAGGTGAAGTAGGCAAATAGCTCGACGAACAGCAGCGACTGCACCGCAGGTCCAACCACCACGTCATTCATGACAATGACCAGAAGGGTCAACGTCATCATCCGCAGGGCAACGACGATCAGCGTGTCATAAAATATTGCGCCCAGCCGGCGCAGCAACCCGGCCGGTCTCGGCAACTCGATGTCAGGCATCAGTGAATCAGTGGCGGGGCCACGGATCAGGGACCACTTCGCGGGGCTTCGGTAAATCGTCCAGCAACTGTTGGCGCAACTTGATTGCGCGCCGGTAAGCCTCGATCAGGTAGTGCTGCTCGCCGCTGCCTTCGTGCAAGGCCAGGCGCCGCAGGCGTCGCTGATAATCCACGATTTCCCGCAACAGTCGAACCGCGGCTGCGCTGGCGGCGCGGTGGTCAGACGACAGATGTGCTTCGGGTGTGGCCATCTTCGATCTCCGCTGCAACGTCGGCGCTCGGGTCGGCGTGTTGGTAAAGCGCCAGCAACCGGGGGCGTTGCTGGCGCGGGTGGGCTTCCTTGTCCCACGGGGGCCGGCAATTCCGGCAACCCACCGACGTCACTGTCGGCCGGCAAAATATAGGTTGCTGATGATTATTAATCAATAGGATTAATTGAGGTTAGTAACTCATTGAATCCAAATATAAATTCACCAGCTCTAGTTGAACGCCACTGATCCCTGGCCATCGAGCCGCGCCGCGCGACCGCAAAATTCGTTGTCGATCATGGCGTGCAGAGTCGGCACGTCCTGTGTCGCGGCCCACGCACGCCGTCCGTCGGGCGTTCGGCACGCTACATGCGCCTTGCTCGGTCCCTCATCGGCATACATCACGGCGTAGGCTTCCACCGTGACGTCGCCGGCGTGACCCTCCGCCACCTCGCGGCGGGGGGTTGCATCCACCTCAGCCTGCAGATCCGCGTGGCGAAATGGCTGGTCGGGCGGCTGAGCCGAGTAGACGCCAAACGCGTGCTTGGTCAGATAGCCGCCATTCGCCGTAATCAGCCCCTTCGCCCCGGGGTCTTCACGCAGCAGCTGCGTCATGCGGGCAATGGAGTGCATCACGTAGTTATTGAGCGGGCCGCCGGCAAAGGTCAGCCCGCCGGTGACTGTGAGCGGCCGCTGCTCGTCGAGACCGAGCTCCGCTGCGGCTACCTGCACAGCCACCGGGAAACAGCTGTAGAGATCCACGTGATCCAGCGCAGTCGCCGTGACATTCGCCAGCTCAAGACAGCGCGCCCCCGCCAGCCGGATGGCGGGCGAGGAGTAGAAATTGTCGCGATTGGAGACGTAGTAGTGGTCGTGGGCATCGGTGCCCGCCCAGGGATAAACCCAGCGACGCGCATCGATGCCGAAGCGTTTGGCGGCGGCGGTGGAAACCAGGATGAGCGCCGCGGCCTGATCCACGTTGTTGTTGGAGTTCATCAGTTTGGGGTACGGAAACGACACCGGCCGGTTGCTCGCCGATAGGCTGCGAATGTCATGTGCGCTGTAGCGTTCGCGCAGCCAGGCGTGTGGATTGTCGCTGGCCACGTCGCTGAACCGCGACCACAGCTCCGAGATGCGCCGCAGATGATCATCGGGGCTCTCACCGCGGGCGTGGCGCAACGCGAGTTCGAACATCGGATAAATCTGAATCGGCGCGCCGATGCCGATGGCCTTCTCGGCCGGGTGGCGCATGTTCTTGTCTTCGCCGATGATTCGATCCGGCGTGCCCGGTGCTTCGGCCCAGTGCAGTTCGGTGCCTTGCTTGCGTGCACGCGCCTGGGTGTAACCGCACTCGGCGCCGGTGATGATAATCACCTCATGACGGCCGGCCTGGATGTCGAGCGCGCTCTGGTTGACCACCGACTGCACGAAATTGCCGCCGAACGGGCTCATCACAGACTCGGCCAGCGGCGCACCGATGGCGCTGGCAACCACGCGAGCGGGGTCTTTGTATGGCCACATGCCACGGATGACGCGCACCGAAGACGCCGCCGCCAGAATCGCCTCGCTGCCGGCGTCGGCGGCGGCGGCGCGGACGGCATCGATCATCAGTTCAATGGGTTCCTTGGCGGCACCTACATCGGCGCGTTGTTCGATCTGGCTGATACCGACGAGCGTCGGTGTCATTACTGGATCCTTCATCATTGACCCGCAAATCATTTGAGCGACGGCGATGATATGAATAAGGCACGTGAATTAGAAGGATTTCGCGCCGCGCATGTCGCGGCGGTCTTCGTCAGCATCGCGCTGTTCGCTCCGCCGGCGGCTGCGTGGAACGACGCGGGGCATATGGTCATCGCCGTTGCCGCTTACGACGCGCTGCCCGCATCGACACAGAAAGCAGCCGTGGCGCTTCTGAGGGCCCATCCACGCTTTGCACAGGATTTCGACCGACGCATGCCCACAGGTCTGCGCGACGCGAGTGCTGCTCAACAGAATCGTTGGTATTTCGCACACGCTGCGACCTGGCCCGATCTCGCCCGGCGCTTCGACCACGTCGAGAGCGCGAACGAACGTGACGCGCTGGTGACGCGCTACCAGCATGGTCGCTGGCACTACATCAACTTGCCCACGTACCTGCGCCGAAGCGACGAACGCATCCTCGATGTTCCAATACCGTCGATGGTGCCGCCGAGCCATCTGGAAGAAGCAGAGAACCTGGTGCAGGCACTGAATGGCATCCGAGCCGTGCTGTGCACACCGACTTCGGATCCGCCATCGCGCGCGTTGGCGCTGTCGTGGTTGCTGCATTTGGTGGGCGACCTGCACCAGCCGTTGCATAGCACCGCGCTGTATGCGGTCGACCGGTTGCCGTCAGGTGATCGCGGCGGCAACGACATCGGTGTGCGCGGTGCAGCCAACCTGCACGCGCTCTGGGATGGTGCACTGGGCACCGACCGCCGCTGGCGTGCGGTGACTGCGCGCTCGACGACGCTGCGCGATGGTACGCGTGAAAACGACGCGGTGGACCTCGTCGCGTGGGCGATGGAGAGTCGCGAGATTGCGGCGCAGCTCGCGTACTCGCAGTCCGTGCGCTCGGGCATTGAAGAAACGCCGCCCGGCCGACCGATTCGCGTGCGCATCGATGTGTCCTACCGCGCGGCAATGGTGTCAGTCGTAGAAACACTGGCGGCAAGGGCCGCCGCGCGCACGGCGCGGATGGTGGCGGAGGTGGTGCGTGATCCAGTCGCGCCGCACTGCGGCGGCTGAGACTTGCAATTTCATGAGGCCATGGCTAGCGTCGGGCGGTCGGCGCCTGACGAGCCCGGATTACACGCGGCCATGTCGGGTCACTCGGTGGGAGGAGGGAGACGACGATGGTGCAATTCTCGGCTGTGCATTCGTTCGGCGATGTATGGCAAGGCCCGGTGCGCACGCCGCGAAACTCGGCACAGCACGAAAAAGGCAGCATCCACGATGACGTCATGGCCCAGAAGCTGGGCTTCCGCGGCGGTACCGTTGCCGGCTCGTTGCATATGGAGCAGTTCCCGCCGCTGCTGGTGCACGTGTTCGGGCCGCGCTGGTGGGAGTCCGGCGGGCTATCTCTCTACTTCCGCTATGCGACGACGGATCTCGAACCGGTTCGGTGTTTCGCCGTGGCGCCGCCACGCGCGCGCCACGCGTCCGGGCGGCGCATCGAAGTGTGGATGGAGCAGGCTACCGCGGGTGGCGCGCCGGCCGAGCGTGTGGCTGAGGGCACAGCCTCGGTGGGCGAGGCCGACTGCACCTCTGCGTTGCGCCAGCGGCTTAGCCTGGTGCCGCCGGCGGGCGATTTGCGAATCCTCGCAGGGTTGGACCCGCAGGCGACGTGCTCTGAGATCAGCGTGTGCATCGAGGCCGCGCAGTTGGATGAACGCCTCGCGGTCATCACCGAGCCGATGCCGCACTACGTTGCAGCAGCCGAATGGGAACGGCGCATTCTGCCGCCCAGTTTGATGGTGCGCGCCATGCGCGCTGTGGAACCCTCGTTGCTTGCGCGCACCGCGCCGGTGGTCGGACTGTTTGGCGCCATCGAAGTACAGCATCTTGCTGGGCCCGTGTTCGTCGACACCCTCTACTTCGCGCAGGGTCGCATCCTTGCTGTCAGCGATACCCCGAAGACTGAGTACTTCTGGTATGAAACCGTGCTCACGGACGCGCTGCAGCGCCACCCCGTCGCCAGCATGTTGATGATGCTGCGCTTCATGAAGGCGTCCAGCCCGCTGTGGCAGTGATGGGTGGCGGGCGGTGCCGCGATGTCCTTGATCTTACTGCTACGTTCGCGTATCTCTGCGTCCCCCCCAACGCATCAAGTAAGTTGCCCCATGGACGATGAAGAAGCGCGGCGCATGCGTGACGATGTGCGCAGCCAGACAGTAGTCCGCCATGTCGAGGACGCGCTGTGGCGTTACAACGAAGAGCACGAAGAGACGTTGTCGGTATACGAGGTCATCGGCATGGTGCTCGAGGGCCTGATTGCCGAAGGTATGTGCCCGGCCTGCATTGCTGAGTCTGTGCAATTCGCTTTCGAGCGTGCGAGTGTGGATCCCGCCGAGCACATCGCCGAAGACGATGGCGACCGGGCGATCATGAATCGTCCGGATGGCGACGTTTTCCACTGATGCGGGGAACTGATCTGCGTCGGCGCTGACGCAGGTTGATGCGGTGCGCCGCGAAATCTGATGGCCCCGCGCGGGTAGCTACCGCCTATGATCCGTGGCGAGCGACCCGGGTCGCTCGCGCCGCCGGTCACTCGGGATTGACGTTTTCCGCCTGCGGGCCTTTCTTGCCCTGCGTCACCTCGAAACTGACGCGTTGCCCCTCGGCGAGCGTCCTGCGACCGGTGCCATTAATTGCGCGGAAGTGTACGAACACATCCGGACCGCCCTCGCGTTCGATGAAGCCGAAACCTTTTGCATCGTCAAACCATTTGACGGTGCCCGTGATGCGTTGCGCTGACATGTTTCCTCTCGATAGACGACTGTGCGACTCGGTTTACGTTACTGACTCTTGCGACGTTGCGCCATCCTCGGGCGAATCGCTGTTGCGGGCCGCCTTCTTCAAACGCTTGTCTTCCTTCTTCTTCTGTTTTGCCAGGTCCTTTTGACGCTTCTGGAACTTGTAGTTTGGTTTTGCCAAGGATCCCTCCGGATTCAATCGCGGCGCATTGACTGCGCGACGGCGCCGCGTGAAGTGGCCGGAGTATAACCGGAACTCTGCCGCGGGGGGTGCCTGATTCCTGGTCGTGGAAACGCTAACTATTTCGGTCGGTGGCGGGGCCCGCCGGCTGGACTTCCGGCGATGCGAAGGGCAGTCTGCCGCGATGTTTCAGCGTCGCAACATCCGGTTGATCGTCGTCACCCTCGCCGTTCTAGGGGGATCATTACGGCCGGCTGTAGCGCAGCACGCCGAGGCGGACGGCGGCGCCTTGCGCTGGTCAAACGTTCCGCGCGTGATGGCCTTTGGCGATGTTCACGGGGCATACGATGAACTCGTGGCCCTGTTGCAGGGCGCTGCGTTGATCGACGAGCAGCTCGCCTGGACGGGCGGCACCACCCATCTGGTGAGTCTCGGCGACCTGCTCGATCGAGGCCCCAGATCGGCAGATGTGCTGGCTCTGCTGATGCGCTTGCAGTCTCAGGCGGGCGCCGCGGGTGGCGCCGTGCATGTCGTGTTGGGGAATCACGAACTCATGAATTTGAGCGGCGATCTGCGCTATCTGCGTGCGCCCGACTATGTACAGTTTGCCGCAGACGAGACGGTGCAGACGCGCGATGCGGCCTTCGTTGCCTATCAGTCGGCTGGGGCGGCTCAGGCGACTGCGACAACGCGGGAGGCGTTCGATGCGCAGTTTCCGCGGGGCTATTTTGCCCGCAGCGCAGCGTTTGCCCCAACGGGCACCTACGGCGCGTGGCTGCTGAAGCAGCCGATGATGATCGTGATCAACGACACCGCGTTCGTGCATGGTGGGCTGGCGCCTATGCTGGGCGATACGACCCTTCAGTCTGTGAATGAACAGTTTCATCGCGATCTACTGGCACTATTGGAGATCTACCAGCAGCTCACCCGCGCGGGTTACGACACGCCCCGCATCGATGCGTTGGCCGCCAGCTTTGGCCAAAGTGCAACGCAGGCCGGTCAGGCCCCGGCTGCCGCATCGCCCCAGACGCTGGCCCTGAAGTATGTGCAAGCCGGTGCCGCACCAATCTTTTCGGAACGCGGCCCCCTGTGGTATCGCGGCACTGCGCTGTGTCATCTATTGGTGGAGCGAAGCGTAATTGACGCCGGCTTGGCGGCGTTGGGGGCCAACCGCGTGGTCATCGGCCACACCCCAACGCGTACGCGACGTGTCATGCAGCGAGATGACGGCAAGGTCATCATGCTGGATACAGGCATGCTGCAGGCTTATTACCACGGTCATCCCGCGCTGTTGGTAATCGAAGGAGCGAGCGTCGGCGCGCTCTACACCGATGCGCCGACCGCAGTGATCCCCATTCTGGCCGCCGATGAAGGACTGCAGCCGCTGGGTTGGTCGCGCACCGAGGCCGAACAATTCCTGGCGCAGGCCGCCATCGTAGAATCCCATCCGCGCGCCGAAGGGAAGCGCGGCGAATTGGCGCTCGACTTGCGCGACGGCCAACGACTGATTGCGGCAACTTTTGTTCCGCTCTCGGCAAAGGAGATCGCCTCTGAAGTGGCGGCCTACCGCATCGATGGCCTGCTGGAGCTCAACCTCGTGCCGATCACGGTGACGCGGTCCGTCGATGGCAAACGCGGCGTCGTGGCGAGTGCGCCGAGGAAAGCTGTATCGGAAGCCGGGCGGGTTGAGGAAGGGCTGGTCCGGCCAAACTGGTGTGGCGCCGGCAACGACTACCAGTTGATGTACGTATTCGATGCGCTGCTTGGCAAAGCAGTGAGGACCACATCCGAAATTGTCTACGACCGTAATTCTTGGCGAACGCAACTCACGGGCAATGCGCAGGCGTTTACCACGACCCGCAAGCTCGCCGCGTCGAACGTCGTGATGCAGCAGCCATTGCCAAAATCGTTCGCAGTCGCGCTGCGCGGCCTGGATCAGGCGACACTGCGCAGCGCACTGGGGGATCTGCTGAATGCGCGGCAGATCGATGCGTTGCTTGCGCGACGCGATGCAATTCTGAAATCCTGGCGACAGGACGGGTAGAGCCGATGCGTAGATCCACGAGTATTGCGGGCCCGATGTTCCTGATCACGGCGTACTACGCCGCAGCGTTTGTCGCGTTCTGGACGATCGCCTATGGCATTGGCGGGATGGATGAGTACCTGCCGGTCGGTGGCGTCGACGGGTTGCTGGACCATATCGATGATCTCCAAGCGATCCAGCCAGGCGATCTGCAGCAGCGCTTCACGCCGCATACCATGGGGCGGCTGGCCATCGGCATGTTCGGCGCGCTGGTGCTGATGGTGCCCGTGTCGTGGGTTTACTTCATCACGACGCGGTCGAAGGACGTCAACGTTTCATTCCTCCAGACGATGATGATTCTGCCGATCATCGTGGCGGGCATCGCGATGATCGTGCAGAACAGCATCGCACTGGCGTTCAGTCTTGCGGGCATCGTCGCCGCCGTACGATTTCGCCTGACACTGGGCAATCCATCGGATGCGCTGTATGTCTTCGTGGCGATCACCATCGGCCTGGGTGCTGGCATCAGCGCGCTGGGGGTTTCCGCGGTCATCTCCGTCGCATTTGTCTACACCCACCTGCTGTTGTGGAAGATCGACTATGGCGACGATCTGAATACGTCGTTCTTCTCGTTTCTGACCGGACGCGGCGTTGATGAAAGCGACGACGACTAATGGTGGTTCGCCCGTCAAATTCGGCGTGGTGGCTGTGGCTGCGACGTATTGCCCAGGTTGCCGCCACAGCGTTGTGTGCGATGCCCGCACACAGCGAGCCGCCAGGGGTGCCCGATCAAGACGCGGTGCTGTCGCACTACAGTCTGTCGGCGGACAGTCTGCAGCAGTGGAAGCTTCCCAAGAAATTGAAGGAAATTTCCGGATTGGCGGTGACTGGTGATGGGCGATTGCTGGCGCTCGCGGATGAACGGGCGATCGTGTACGAAATCGATTACACGAACGGGCACCTGGTGAAAGCCTTCGCCCTGGGCGAACCCGCGGTGTCGGACGATTTCGAAGCCATTGCCGTGGCAAAGGATCATGTCTATCTGTTGACGAGCGATGCGGTAGTCCTGCGCGCGTCCGAGGGCCGCGACGGTGAACATGTCACCTATCAGCGATTTGAAACCGGGCTGGGTAAACAGTGCGAATTCGAAGGCTTGGCCGTGGATGCGAACGGTCGCAATCTGCTGCTGGCGTGCAAGACGCCGCGCACCGATGCCGGGTGCAAAGTCTATCGGTGGTCGCTTGACGAACAGCGCGTCGATGAAGCCGCGTCGATTGCCATAGACGCGGCGGCGATCGCGCGCCAAATCGGCAAGAAAAAGTTCAACCCGTCGGGCATCGACGTGACGAGCCAAGGTCATTTGCTGCTGATCGCGGGTCCGCAGCGCGCGCTTGCCGAACTGGACGCCGATGGAAGGCTGCTGGCGGCGTTGCGGTTGCCGCTGCAGGATCGGCACAAGCAGCCGGAAGGGATCGTGATCCTGAAGGACGGGCGGATGGTCATTGCCGATGAAGGTGGGAAAGGGAGAGGCCGGCTTGGAATCTATGAACGAGACCGTTGAGGGGCAGCGCGCCACGATCGTATTGATCCATGGTCGCCATTTCAAACCGGCGTCGAAAGTGCTGCAGGATCTTTGGTGCGACACGCTGCGTGCAGGCTTGCAGCGTGATGCGCCGGATCGCGTGGTGACATTCGATGCAGCCCAGATCGAACTCGCCTATTACGGTGACCTGGTCAACGCGCTGCTCAGTGCGCATGGCAAGCCGTATGACGAGGCACTGGATGTTGCGGATCGTCGCCGGACCATGGGAGATCTGACGCGCCTCGACGCCAAGAAATTCAAGCGCGCGACCTACGAACGTCTACCGGGCAAATCACCGTTGAAGGAATTTCTAGTGGATTTCGGTGCGCCACTGGCGTCAGCCATTGGTATCACAGAACGTGTCGTGGCGCGGATCATGCCCGAACTGGCCGCGTACTGGGGTAACCTCGGCGGCTTTGGCGCCGCACTCGATCAACGGATCACGGATCCAATCCGCCTTGCCATGGCGCGCGGTGACCGCATTCTCGTGATCTCACACGGCATCGGCAGCGTGATCGCATACAACGCGTTCTGGGCGCTGTCGCGCGGCGGTGAAGCCGATGGCGCGATCCCGGATGCGAAAGTCGATACGTGGATCACGCTGGGTGCGCCGCTGGCAGACGAGTCGGTAAAGCGCCGGCTGAGGGGTGCGGACAAGGCCCCAGCGGAGCGATACCCCGGGTCCGTGTTGAACTGGTTCAATTTCGCCGCAGAAGACGACTACACCTGCCACGACGAAACCGTGGGCAACGATTTCAGCACGATGCTGGAACAGCGCGTGATCAGCAGAATCGTCGATCGACGTATGTACAATCTGGCGGTGCGCTACGGTCGCTCCAATCCGCACAACGCCATGGGCTACCTCATTCATCCACGCGTGATCAGCATACTGGCCGAATGGCTCGGGCCGGGCCGCTGAGCGCTACTTGCGGCAGAGGCGCAGGATGTCCTTATCCAGACGTTTCGGATCGTCGATGACGGCGTAGAAGCCATCGATGTATTTGCCCATCGTTTTGGTCGTGCCTTCGGATAGCCCGGCCTGATCGAGCATCGCCGCCGAGATCTGGCTGCGCGCGTTGCGGAATTCCACCAGCACCTTCTCGAAGACATCCATCGGTTCGCAGTGACCGCGATACAGACGCTGCCGCACATTGCTGATATTCAGCTGCTCGACAGGCATGGAGTAAGGTGGATCCACGATGCCAGTGGCATCGAAGTCGTACGGCACCGGGCGATATTTACCGTCGGCGCCGAGCATGGGTACAGCGTTGTGACAGCACGGCTCTTTGCCGGGCCCGAGTCGAAACGAGAAGTCGGTGTTACCGATCAGGAACTGGAACAGTTCCGCACGGTTCGCCTGCTCCGGATCGAGATCCGATGTCGCCAGTTCCTGCACATCAACCACCTGCAGGCCATTGCGCGCGGCGACATCGTCTTTGTCTTCGATGAAAAAGCCGAAGCTGGTGGCGAGGGTGTTGTCGCCCTCGACGTAGGTCACCTCGACCATGCGAGCGCGGAAGCTGAGCGGCGTGATGATGTTGAATGCCTTGTAGATTCCAAATTCTTTGAGAATGAACTGCTGGTAGCGATCACCGCGATCGCGCAGTTTGCATTGGGTCACCAGCTTCAGTTTGTTCTGGCCCGCAAACACGGTGCCCTCGATTCCCTCTTTGGGCAGATTCAGTCGCAATGGAGGAAAGTCGCACGCATCCGGACTGCGACGTGACTTGCCGCGTGCGCGTAATTCGATTGGCACCCGCGTCGCGGTCCCGTCTGCACCGGCAAACGACAGCTCAGCGGGGCGGTATTCCGGATCTGCCGCGCGATCGCGTGCAATCGCCTTCAGCGGTCCAATCAGCGTGATGGCGAGCGGTGCATCGCTGGCGAAAAGCGGTTTGGAATCGATCGGTTCTGCGGCCAGACAAGCACTGAGCGAAAGGGCCACAATGCCGAACAGGATTCGAATCATGAGAACTCTCCGGTGACTGCAGCGAGCGTACCGACTGTCCCGTGCCCCAGCAACTCTACTTGAGGGTTTCGCCGGTGCGACACGCAGCGCGTTGCTATAGGCCCGGCACATGCGACCGTCCAGAATCGTTTCCTCACGAAGGGACCCCATATGTTCGAGTGGTATGACTGGGTCGGGACGGTTGGCGTGTTGCTGATCGTCGGTGCGTATCTGCTGCTGCAGTTGGAAAAGCTGCGTTCGGATGAACTGCGCTACTCGATTTTCAACGGACTGGGCGCGCTGCTGATCATCGTTTCGCTGGTTTTTGACTTCAATATGTCGGCGTTTCTGATCGAGGCATTCTGGTTGGCGATCAGTCTATATGGTGCGCTGCGCTGGGCGCGCGCTGCTCGCAGGCGTACCTCGGTACGCGCACGCACTGATGAGGTCCGCCGCGACTAGGACTGTTCCCGTTGAGTCCGCTTACGAGTTTATTCAGGTGACCAGGCCACTGGGAATACATCGGGAAAATCACCCAGCGACTGCCCGTCCTTCGGATGGTGATCATAAAGACGCAGCGGATCCGGGATCGCTTGACTGCGGCGGCGCAGATAGTGAACGTCCGGGCCTGCCCAAAGGGAGGCATGCGCGCGCCTCGGATGGCCAATGTGCACACCACCGCGCGCTGAATGAACGGCGTGGCCGTGAAACAGCACCACGTCGCCGGGTTCGTAGTCCCAGCCGAGAATGTCGAAGGAGTCCCGCGCACTTTCGATATCGGGCAGCTTCGGCAGGCGCGGGTCCATGAAGGAATCGAAATAGGTCCAATTGTTGTGCGCCTCGCGTCCGATGAGCACTTCGCCGTTGTCGAATGCGGCATCGAGTGCCGCCGCGCCATCCGGGTTATGCGCCGGATCCATACCAACAGGCGGGCGGTACGTGATATTCCACAGATGCGAACCGCGCAGGATTTCGAGACTGATGTTGCGCGGGGCCGGATCGGCGCATACCCATGCGCGAACGAGCTGATGGCCATCGACATTGTAGTAACACGTATCCTGGTGCCATGCGCTTGGTGCGATCATCCCGGGCGGCTTGTAGAACATCTGGTCCATATAGAAGCGAACCGGCGCGCTCAGCACGGTCCCTACGATGGCTGCCAGCGGAGATTCATCCATCAGCAACTTCAACTGCGGGCAGTAGCTGGCCGGAAACTGATCGATGCGAAGCGGCATGTTCACGCCGGCCGACATGCCGTCGGGATGCGCGTTCGCATACTCCAGGCCCTCCGCCAGAACCGCATTCCACTTGGCGGGGAGAATGGTCTTCAGCAACACCGCGCCATCGCGATGAAATGAACTGATCTCATCCGCTGTGATCGCTCGCAGCATTGTTGACTCGCCCATCGCGCCCCCCGATTGTTTCTACGGCTGCGGAAATATTAGTGTTGTCATATTGTGTTCAGCAACCCCGCACAACCCGTATTGAGGAGATCACATGCCAACGCGCGAGTTTCGATACATTACCTACCAGGTGGAGCGGGGCAGAGCCCGCATCGCCCTCAATCGCCCGGAGAAACGCAACGCTTTATCGATCCAGCTCGTCGAAGAGTTGCGCGACGCGCTCTGGGAGGCCGACGACGACAAATCCGTGCACTGCGTCATCCTCAAAGGTAACGGACCTGCGTTCTGCGCCGGCTACGATCTGACACCCGAGCGGATCACGGTCGATGATGGTGTGGAGCGGCGCAAGGGACGCGGCATCGACGACGACAGCTGGAATATCGAACGGTTCCAGCGCAGCTTGCGAACGTTGTGGGAGATGCACAAACCCTCCATCGCGCAAATTCACGGCCACTGTCTGGCGGGCGGCACCGACCTGGCACTTTACTGCGACATGCTCATCTGCACGGACACCACCAACATCGGCTTCCCTGCGCTGCGCAACATGGGCGCGGCACCCAATCAGTTGTGGCTGTACAACTGCGGTCCCCAATGGACCAAGCGCCTGCTCCTCACGGGCGATACGCTGAGCGGTGCCGATGCCGCCAAAATTGGCCTTGTCCTGAAATCCGTGCCGGAAGATCTGCTGGAGAGCGAAGTGGAAGGATTGGCCGATCGATTGGCGCAGATCGATCCCGAACTGCTCTCCGTGAACAAGCGCACCATCAACCTCGGCCTCGAACTGATGGGCGCTCAAACGCTGCAACGCGTGGCAGCCGAGAACGATGCGCGAGCACATACCTCGAAAGCCGCGCGCGACGTCTTTGCGCAGATCGCCAGGGATGGCCTTGGCGCCGCACTGGCGGCGCGCGATGCGCCGTTCGGCGATGGCCGGGCGCGCGTTGAAGGGCCTGAGCGGCGCGACGCCAACGGCAGACTGATCTAAGGACGTTTATCCAGCGGCGCCAATGCCCCACCGAATGCCTCTGCGCAACAGCTCGTAGAAAACTGGGTAGTTCCATGCGCAGCGAACCACAGGCGCTACCTCGAGGAGCGGTTGCATATCGTACTTGCCGGTGCAATGGCCCAATGTCAGATACAGCACTTCGCCATTGCCAACCCGATGGACATACATCTGTGGTTGCGACGGCCGGTCGATGCCGAATCCAGATCGGACGTAGCCAACAGACGGCGCGTTGTAGCTTGCTTCGAGCAGCACGCGCGGATCGCCCGAGTATTCACAATAGTAGGGCTCGTCTTCGATCTCGAAATCAGACAGTCCTTTCGTAACGGGATGCTGTTGCGGCGTCACGCGCACTTTGAATGTCTGAACGGCGGGGTGCGCAATAAACCGCGAGCCCAGCGTTTCCATCAAGTGCGGTGCCTTGTCGGGCGTATCGGCCTTGCCGTTGGCAATCTCCACGAGCGCATTGGTGCCGTGCAGCGCAAACCAGCGGCCGCCGGAGGCAACGAATTCGCGTAATGCCACCTGCTCATCGTGCGTGGGGCACAGATCGCACGTATAGGTGACGAGCAGCGCGGATGATTTGATCGCTTCGGTATCGGCGTAGCTTTCGCCAACCCGCACCCACACGTCCTCGTGTTCCGCGAGTAGTTTCAGCAGCTCGAGGCGCGAGAAGTTCGTGTCGTGATACTTCGCGTTGCATACGAGATAGACATTGATCCTTCGATTCTGGTTTAAGGCCGCTGCAGGTGTGTTGCCAGACATCTCTTCGCCTTTCTGCATTTCACTCGGCCGAGTATCAGGTCGGGTTGAATGAAGTCAAGGCGAGCGCCGAGGTCTTCGAATGCAGCAAACGCAGGCCGCCACTTCGTTCCCGACCGCTGCTTTGCCTTCCTGCGGGCTGGCGCATCGGATATCGTCCACCAGAGCGGGCGCGCATCTGACGCGATGTTTGAAGGAGATCGAGTATGGCCTACGTAGAAAACAGAACGGTCCATGATGCCGACTCGCATGTGATGGAGTTCCCGGACCAGATCGGTGAATTCATACAGGCAAAATACAAGGACGCGTTCAAGCCCCATATGCGTTCGCGCGATCAATCCTGGATTCGCCAGATGAAGGCGCTGCAGGACGATCCGGCGTATAGGGCCGACGCCGAGAACGAAATCATGTTGCGGCGCGGTCACACCGCCCTGGGTGCCTTTCGGAAGGAGGACAGACCTCGAACGTTGGACTACCTGGGTTTTACCAGTCAGCTCGTCTTCACGTCCGATGCGTTGGATAACTATGGGCTTGAAACTGGCCAGACGAATGCGCTCGCATGCGAAGCGGCTCGTGCGCACAACCGCATGATGGTCGATTTCTGCAGCGTCGATAAACGTCTGCTGGCCACCGGGTATGTGCCGCTGGTTGATTTCGAGGAGGCCCCGCGCATTGCCAGGGAAGCGCTGGAATTGGGTTGCAAGGGATTGATCATTCCTTCGCGCTGCCCGCCCGGACACAGCCCCAGCCACTCTGCGTTCGAGCCGCTGTGGTCGCTCGCCGAAGAAGCGGGCATTCCGATCCTGTTTCATGTGGGAGGCGAACATAAGATGAATATCGACTACCACAAGACTGGGCAACCCCAGGTATTGGACTTTCACGGGGGCGCCGAGAACTTCACGTCAACCAGCTACATGGCGATCCCGCTGTCGCTCTGGCAGACCCTGTCGGTGCTGATCATCGACGGTGTCCTGGATCGGCATGAGAACCTGAAATTTGGAGCGATCGAGCTGGGTGCCAGCTGGGTGCCCAGTTGGATGCGGTTCATGGACTCGGGTGCGGCCGCGTTCATGAAAGGAGAGGAACGCCTGAAGAAGCTGTCTGCCAAACCCAGTGAAATTGTCAGACGCCAGTTTCGGGTGACACCCTATCCGCATGAACCCACTGGCTGGATCATCGAGAACACGGGCCCGGAGGTCTGTCTTTTCTCGTCGGATTTTCCGCACGTCGAAGGCGGTCGGAACCCGATGAAGCGCTTCGGTGAGGCGCTGCAGGGAACGTCCGAAGCGAACCAGCAGCGGTTCTATCGCGACAACTTCATCGATCTGATGGGTGCCGGGCTCGACGAGGAACTCCACGATCACCCGTCGTTGAGATAGGGAACTTGAAGCGGACACGGCAGTTCACTGCGAGCCCGCGCGTCCTTAAACGCACTTGCTGAGGGGAACACAGAAATGAGACTCACGGTTGTCCTGCTTATGCTGAGCTTCGCCAATGTATCCCTTGCCGCACCCGCGACTTCACCGTTGCAGATGCCAGACCTCGGCGCCATCGCGTCCAGCCTGCCTGCGGACGACATCGGCATCATGGCCCGGTTCCATTTCGCCACGCACACGAGAGATTTCGACAAGTCGCGCGCCTTCTATCGCAAGCTCGGCTACACCGAAGGTATGGGTGGATTCCCGCTGTCCAATACTCACCGGATGGCCGAGGCGCTGGGGATGTTCGACGAGTGCCAGTACGAACTCGTCAAGGGCGAGGTGATTTCACTGCCCGGCAGTCTGAATACTGCCAACATCGACCTGCTGCAATTCAAGATTCCCTACAACGACTCACCACCCTACGACTTGCCCAACCACCTGGGCATGGCGTACGCAGCACTGCTGACTACCGATCTCGCCAGCGATGTGGCCTACCTGAAATCCGAAGGGTTGACATTCTTGTCCGAGCCGTACGGCATTCCCGGGGACCGGTTCGTGTTCTTCCGGGATCCCGATGGCGTGCTCTATAGGCTGACGGAGGCAGCCCCGCCCCACGGCGACAAGGACGTGAACATGCATCTCGTTGCGATGAGTTATATCGGCGTCAACGTCAGTGATCTCGAGAAATCACTGAGCTTCTATCGATCGCTGGGCTACACGCTGACGAAGCCGTTGGCCCAGGAGACGGGATCCAAGGAGGAGGCGCGCGCATGGGGACTGGATGAGCCATTTCAGTTCAAGGGCGTAGACGTTGCGCTGGGACGCGGCGACAACCACGTGCTGCGATTGGTGCAGTGGATCAAACCCTTCAACGCCGATCCCGCATATCCGCCACCGATCAACCACATTGGCATCGACCGGATTGCATTGCTGGTGCCTGACCTCGATCGTGCGGTGAAGATTCTGAAGGCGCAGGGCGCACCGTTTCTCTCCGAAATCGCACCGTGCTGCACGGGCACAGGCGATGACACCAGTGGCATCGTGCATGTCATTGACCCCGACGGAATTTTCCTCGAGCTGGTCGGGCCGATCGCCAAGCAGGAACTGCAACCGCCGCCATCGGGATGTCCGGCGCTGCAGATCAAGATGCCGCCGAAGGAGGATT
>JAQBCT010000041.1:0-3601 GCA_032124855.1 Gammaproteobacteria bacterium | reverse complement strand
ATCTCCGGGACCCGCGTACTCCCAATCGACCGCCATGAGTGCATTGCCCGGATCCACCACATTCAGGTGATGCAAATCATGGTGGCAGGCCACGAGCCGGCGCGGAGGCGGGAATGATTTGCGTTTCGCAACGAGCCCTCGCTCAAGTTCCTGCAGGCGTGCGGCCGGCAGCCACCCATGCAAGGATTGCAGGTAGCCGGCAGCCCGCACACCAAGATCGATGGCTGCGAGACCTTGCGGCAGCGAGAGCGAATGCAGCCTCGCGAACCATGCGCCGATTCGCGCCAGCATCGCGGGCCCGCGCACATCCTCGTAGGACAGCACACGTCCCTCGATGTATCGAGTGACCAGAAGCCCTGCGGCCGGCCGCGCGAGCACGATCGGCGGCGCCAGGCTCGCGGCCGCCGCGACGCCCTGCATCGCGAGCTCCGAACTCGGATCCGAACCAAGAATGTCATTGCCCGCGCCGGATTGGCGCAGCACGAGATCCTGCTTCGCATCGCGCAGACGCCATGAGCGATTCAGATGGCCGCCGCAGAGTTGCGTGATCACCGGATCGCGCAGGCCCAGTTCGGCGGCGATGGCCGCGACATCGGCACGCGTTGCATCGTCGCCCGGCGCGGACATCAGGTGTTTGGCGGCAGGCTGCGGCGCCAGGCGCGCCAACCCGCGATGGCGAGCACGGCAAAGGCCAGATAGAGCCCCGCCGTGAAAGCAAGATCCTGGCTTGCAAACAGAGCCGCAAGACCGGAATCGATCACAATCCACCAGAACCAGGTCTCGAGATAGCGGCGCGCCAGCAACCAGGTCGCGACGACGCTTGCCCAGGTGCCCAGCGAATCGGCGAGCGGTGCCGGCGCCTCGGTGAATTGCGCGAGCAAGAGCGTGCTCGCCGCCGTCGCGACCAGGACTGCAAGGACCGCGAGCAGGTGCTTCGAGAGCGGCCAGGACCGCGGCCGCGTTTGCAGATCGCCACCGGCCCGCCAGGCCAGCCAGCCGTAGACCGAGAGCGCGACATAGGCGACCTGCAGCGCGGCCTGCAACAACAGCCCGGCCTTTGTGAAGACCACGACATAGATGGCCGTGCTCGCGCCCCCGGCAATCCAGCAGACTCGGTGCTGGCGGATTGCGAGCACGATGTAGGCGAGACCCAGCGCCACCGCGATCAATTCGCAAGGGCTCGCCGATTGCGCACCCGCAACGAATGCGGCGAGCCACGTAGCGGCTGACTCAGTCACCGCCGCCCAGGACCTTCATGACAAGCACCGAGCGCCGCGGACTTGCGAAGCTCCCGGCGATCTCTGCGCGCAGCGCATCGAAGACGTCGTTCAGTTCGCCGCTGACCTGCGTGCTCATCGAATTCGTGACAACTGCAAGACCAGAGTGCGTCTTGAGGCGTTCGATGAAATCGAGGATCGGCGGGATGAAGTCGTCTGCGAGCGGATAGAGACTCATTTCAACGGCAATGCGCATGGAATCACCTCAGAATTGGTAGCGCACGGTAAGGCCAAGCTGGCGCGGATCGCCCCAGCGCAGGTATAGCTTCGTCGGAAAATCGGGCGGCTCGTTGCCGAAAAAGAATCCTCGAACCGGATACCTCTCATCGAACAGGTTTCGGGCCCAGGCATGAACCGACCAATGCAAGGCCTCGAAACCCATGCGGCAATTCGTCAGCAAGCGCGCATTGGCACGCTGGTCGTGGCTGGTGTCGTAATAGAAGCCGTCTTCGCCGGAAATGTCGAGCCTGACCATCCATCCCGCGGGATGCCGCCAGGTCGCGGCCACCGCCAATTTCCAATCCGGCGCATGCGCCCAGGCACGCCCGTCGAGATCCCGTGTTCCGAATTCGTAATCCAGGTAGCGTGACTGCATCAGCGAAAGCGTCGAACTCAATTCGAGTTGCGCGGTCGCCTGCCTGCGGGCAGATGCCTCAAGCCCCCAGGCCTCGCCGCTCGCCGCATTGTCGGTCAGGAACAGGAATGTCAGCGGATCGTCGGGATCGAGCTGAAATGATGTTGCTACCTGCTGGTGCTCGCGACGCGTGTAGAAGAGATTCACGTCGCCGGACTGGCGCCGCTCGAGGTCGCCACCCTTCCACCCGAGTTCGACGTTCCACAGATATTCCGAATCGAATGACTGGCGGTCTATTGGGACTGAAGTGCCGATGTTGAATCCGCCCGCCCTGAATCCGCGCGACAATGTCGCCCAGAGACTCTGGTTCACGCCCAAATGATGCGTAAGCGACAACTGACCGCCCCACATGCGATCGCGCGGATCAAACTGGCTGCCATCGCTGTCATCGTAGCTCGCGTCCCGTTCCTCGAGCCGCAGGCCCGCCGCGATCGAAGTTGCGGCCGTCCATGACCATTCGATCTCGCCATAAACCGCGACACTGGTCGCCCGATAGCGGCTGTCGAGTAACCGCACGAATGCATCATCCAGGTAAAGGCCATCGTCCGCGATGTGATTGGTTTCCTCGAGTTGCGAGATCCAGGCGCCGGCGAGCCAGGACCACTCGCGGCCGGCCGAGGACATGAGTCGAAGGTCCTGGCTCAGCGTCCGGCGATCGCGGAGCGTACTTGAATAGAAATCGTAGGGACCGGTCGCGCCCCAGGTGGCGTTGTTACCCCAGTCCGCGTCGAAACTCGCCTCGATGTCTGAATCGGCCCAGGCAGTGATCGAGCGCAACACCAGCCAGCTCCATCCTGCATAGCTGATATCGAGCGATGCACCCAGGGATTCCTGCGAGTCGCGGCCCGGCCGGTCGGATAGCGTCGTGAAGCTGTTGTCGATGGCGAATGTGTCATAGCCATTGTCGAAATCCGCGAACATCAGGCCAAGGTCGGCGCGCCAGCTGTTTTCCGTCTCGAAGCGGAACTTGAGTCGCGCGGTCAGCTCGTCGCGGCCATTCGTATTGTCGCGCCCAAGATGGCTGTTGTGCCGGAATCCGTCGCTGACGGCATTATGCAGGACCGCACGCCAGTTCACGCGACCAACGTCGCCTGAAGCCAGGGCACCACCCGCGGCGATGCCTGCCATCCACAATCCGTCCTCGCCCGCGCCGGCCTCTACATTCAGGTCCCGCGTGGCAGCCGGATCGCGGGTCTTGACCTTGATCAATCCGCCAAGCGCGTTCGCGCCATAGCGCGTGCCTTGCGGGCCGCGCAGCACCTCCACCTGCTCGACGTCGAACAGCGAGGCGATCATTCCGATGCCACTGAAGTCGATTTCGTCCACGAGGAATCCCACGGATGGATTCGGTGCGCCCTGGTATTGCTCGAGCTCGCCGATGCCGCGCAGCTGGAAGAATCGCGGGCGCGAACTGGCTCCGGCCCAGGACAGCGACGGTATTTGCGGCAACAGCTCCTCGAGATGCTGGACAGCGCCATTTGCGACGTCGTCCCCAGCGATAATCGAGACACTCGCCGGCAATTCCTTGATGTTCGTCGAGCGCAGACTCGCCGTCACGACGACTTCGGCCAGCGGTGTCGGCGCCTGGGCGAATGCCTGCGCCAGCCAGGCAGCGGCGATGACCGGAATGAAGAACTGGTTGGATTTGCGCAGCATGCCTGCTCCCTACGCCGGTCCTAACCGGATCAGG